>DAIESF010000095.1 GCA_027346425.1 Gemmatimonadota bacterium
GCTCGATGGTGATCGCGAGGCTCGACCCGACCGGGCCGCGAAGCATCCCGCGCGTTTCATCGCCTGTCAGCCCCCGCGTCGACTTCCCCCCGACCTCGATGATGCGATCACCCGTCTGGAGTCCCGCCCGCTCGGCGGGACCGCCCGGGAGCGTGGAGAGGATGGTCGGCCATCCATCACGCACGTCGGTCTGGACGCCGAGTCCAGTGTAGTTCCCGGAGGTCGTCTCGTTCAGTCGCTTGAGGCGGTCCGGCTCGAGGTAGAGGGTGTGCGGGTCCCCCAACTCCTGGAGCATCCCGGTGAGCGCCTTGTCGAAGAGATCGTCGGTGGGGACCGAATCGACGTAGTAGCGCTTCACGTGGGTCAGGACCTGATCGAACAGGCGCTCTCCCGATGCCGCGGAGTGCGTTCCGCGCATGCCGCGGCCCAGGAGCGCCCCCCCGAACAGGAGGGAGCTCCCGAGCACGGCCATCACGACAAACAGGCGCGAACGCATCGACATGGGCTGCTAGTAAGACCCGGAATCGGGGTGAAACGTTTCAGGCCAGCGCTCCGCCAGCTGCGCCCAGATCCGCCCGCCAACCTCCTCTTCGCTCCCCCGCGCGTCGATCAGGGTCACGGCGCCGCACTCGGGATGCCTGGCCTGCCACCCCGACGCAGCGAACTCGCGAAAGGCGGCGGACACGCGGGAGTGAAAGTCGTCGCCCGACCGCTCGATCCGGTCGTGCTCGCCGCGCGCCGTGATCCGGGCAAAGCCCTCGCCGTCGGGAAGGTCGAGAAGCAGGGTCACGTCGGGGACTAGCCCCCCGGTCGCGAAGGCATTGGCCTCGCGAACGCCGGTCGCATCGAGCCCCCGCCCCGCAATCTGGTACGCATAGGTGGAGAGGAAGAATCGGTCGAGGAGCACGAATTGCCCGCGCGCGATGGCCGGACGAATCACGTCCTCCACGAGTTGCGCGCGGGACGCCATGAAGAGAAGCGCCTCTGCGCGCGGGGCAATCTGCATCGCCGGATCGAGGAGGAGGCGGCGGATCTGGTCGCCGGCCAGCGTCCCCCCCGGCTCGCGCAGCGTGCAATGCGGGATCCCCGCCAGCTGCATGCGCGTGGCCAGGCGGCGGAGCTGCGTCGACTTCCCGACGCCCTCCGCCCCCTCGAGCACGATGCGCGCCCCGCCAGTCACGATCAGGACAGGGTGATGATGGGTGAGGCGGCGCCGCTCTTGATCCCCTCGGCGATCCAGTTGTTCACCTGCATCATGAGCTTGTCGAAGTTCTCCTGCGCGGCGACCGCCTGCTGGTAGACGGGGCTCACCTGGACGCGAGCGAGGAGTTCGTCCATCTCGCGCTCCATCTCCGCCGTGGGCTCCTGCCCCCCCTCGATCATGGCCTGCGCGTTGTTGCGGAGTTCTTCCATGCGGCGGAGCATCGTCACCGTCTCCTTGTCGGCACCGAGCCCGTCGTTCGAGCGCTTGAGCGCCTTGTACGGCTCGCTCTGCCCGATGAGGCGGCCGAGTTCCTTCGCCTTTGCGTCAATCATGATCTGGATTCGTAGGGCGTGAATTGATGCCGGCGCGCACCATCGAGCGCGCTTGGTGGAGTCGTCCGGACGGACGGGAACGCTTGGTCACGACACGAGGCCGCAGCGTCGCGCGGCAGTCATCATATGTCCACCCGACGGCTCGCGAAGACATAGCGGTCGCGCCCGGTGAGATCGCATAGGACTCGCACCTCGTCGAAGCTCCCCGACTGCTCGACCAGTTCGGCAACCGCGCGCGCGCGGCGTGAATCGGTCTCGAAGGCCAGCAATCCACCCGGGCGAAGCAGGGATCCGGCCCCCGCCACGATCGTCCGGGTGACCGCGAGCCCGTCGTCAGGGCAGGCCAGCGCCTGCGGCGGCTCCCAGTCGCGCACCGACGCCGGGAGTTCCGAGACTTCGGCGAAGGCAATATAGGGAGGATTTGAGACGAGCACGTCGACGGAGCCGTTGAGATCGGCGAGCGGGGCGAGGGCGTCGCCGCTGCGGAACTCCACCGCCCCAGGGCGCCTGGCGGAGAGGACGGGGGCGAGAGCACGTGCATTCTCCCGCGCGACGGCAATCGCGTCTGCCGACAGGTCGGTGGCGACCACACGTGTGAACTCTCCCTCAGTGGCCAGGGCGAGCGCTAGCGCCCCCGAGCCGGTTCCCACGTCGACGGCGACCCCGCCCGCCTTGCCCTGCGCCGTGGCGAGGACGAGGTCTACCAGGTGCTCGGTCTCCGGGCGGGGGATGAGGACACGTTCGTCGACGTACAGTGTGAGGGCGCGAAACGGGGCCGAGCGCACGGCATAGGCCAGTGGGGCGCCGGCCACCCGCCGCGCCGTAGCCGCGTCAATCGCCGCCACGTCGACTGGGGTGAGGGGGGCGGAGGCGGCGGTCGACGGCCAGAAGCGCGGCTGGTGCATGGCGGCCGCGACGAGTTCGCGCGCCTCGCCGTCGGCCGCATCGCCTAACGCGGGGCGCAGCTGGCGCGCGACGCGGGCAACGATGCCGGCGACCGTGGTGGCGAGCGCCTCGGGGCGAGCCACGCCGTGCACCTCAGGCCGCGGACGCGTCGCCGGAGAGCTTCTCCTCCGTGTCGGCGAGCCTGAGTGCTTCGATCAGCTTGCCGAGGTCACCGTCCATCACGCGGGAGATGTCGTACAGCGTGAGGTTGATCCGGTGATCGGTAACCCGGCTCTGCGGGAAGTTGTAGGTGCGGATCTTGGCCGAACGGTCGCCGGTGCCGACCTGCGTCTTGCGCATGCGGGCGCGCTCGGACTGGATCTCCGAGAGTCGCTGGTCGAGGATGCGCGCACGCAGCACTTCCATGGCCTTCGCCTTGTTCTGGATCTGCGAGCGTTGGTCCTGCTGCGAGACGACGATCCCGGTGGGAATATGGGTGATGCGGACGGCGGAGTCGGTCGTATTGACCCCCTGCCCTCCAGGTCCCGACGCCCGGTAGACGTCGATCCGCAGGTCCTTCTCGTCGATGCTGACGTCGACCTCCTCCGCCTCGGGGAGGACGGCAACCGTGGCGGCCGACGTGTGGATGCGCCCCGCTGCCTCGGTGGCTGGGACGCGCTGGACGCGGTGCACCCCCGACTCCCAGCGCATGGCGCCGAAGGCGCCGTCTCCAATGACCTTGAAGACGACTTCCTTGATCCCGCCGAGGGTGCCGTCGGAGTGCGACATGACCTCGATGCGCCACCCGCCGCGGCGTTCGATGTAGCGGGTGTACATGCGATAGAGGTCGGCGGCGAAGAGCGCGGCCTCGTCGCCGCCGGTGCCGGCGCGGATCTCGACGATCGCCGGGCGATCGTCGAGCGGGTCGTGCGGGACGAGGAGCGGCTTGATCTCGATGTCCAGCTGTTCGAGGGCAGCCGACAGCCGCTCGACCTCCGAAGCGGCCTCGGCGGCCATCTCGGGGTCGTCAATGGAAACGAGCTCGCGCGCCTGCGCGAGCTCGTCATCGTACTTGCCGATGCGGTTGGCCAGTTCCACCACCGCGCCAAGGCGCTGATGCTCCCGGCCCAACGATGCCAGCTTCTTCGAATCCTTGGCGGTCGCTGGATCGGAGAGTTCGCGTTCGACTTCGGCGGCGCGCGCTACGGCGTCCGCAAGACGGTCGCGGAGGCTCAGGCCGACTTCCCGGCGTACTTCTGGCGGAAGCGCTCAACACGCCCCGCGGTGTCTACCAGCTTCTGCTTCCCGGTGAAGAACGGGTGGCAGTTGGAGCAGATATCGAGATGGAGCTCGCCCATCGTGGAGCGCGTCTGCCAGGTGTTGCCGCAGGCGCACTTCACGGTCGCGGTCGCGTACTCCGGATGGATGTCGGCTTTCACGTCGGCCTCTGAAGAACTTAGGAGAGAGCTGGAAAATATAGCTGGACATGCCGAGCGCTTTCAAGCTGGGGAGCAGACTTGGTTCTGTGACCCACACCACAGCCCCAGCGTGCCTTTTCGGCAACCGTATCGCCGCGGCTGCCAGCCAGCGAATTCCGGGGCCCCCGAGACCGGCCGCATGGCACACGGGTACTGTGACGAGACCTCCGTGCCCGCGTCATAGGTAGAGTAGCTTCCCGATCCCCCGCTGCGCGCCCGCCCTTATGGCTATTCCGCTCGCGATCGACCCGACCCCAGCTCGACAGGCATCCCGGATGGATTTCAGCAATTTCCTCCGCTCCATTCCGATCTTTTCCAGGCTCGACGACGCCGAACTCCAGCGTTTCTCGGAGCTGACGCGGGAAAAGAACTATCCCAAGGGGAGCGTCATCGTCTTCGAAGACGACCCCGGCGACTCGCTCTTCATCGTGCGCGACGGGCGAGTAAAGGTCGTCCTGATCGGCGAGGACGGACGCGAGGTCATCCTCGGCGTCCTCGGCGTGGGGGAGCACTTCGGCGAGCTGTCGCTCATCGACGATCAGCCGCGCTCGGCGCACGTGATCGCCATGGAGGACACGAACCTCCTGGTGCTCCGCCGCGACGATTTCCGGCGCCGGGTGGAAGCCAATCCCGCCGTCGCGTGGTCGCTCCTGGTCGAACTGGCGCGACGCCTGCGTCGCGCCGACGCCAAGATCCACGGACTCGCCCTCCTCGACGTCCCCGGGCGCATCGCCCGGCTCATCCTGGACTTCGCCGACGAGGCCGGGAAGGACACGATCGAGAAGCCGCTCACGCACCAGACCATCGCCCACATGATCGGCGCCAGCCGCGAGACGGTATCGCGCACGATCCGTGATTTCCAGATCCAGGGGCTCATCCGCGTCGAACGCCGTCGCATTTCGGTGGCCAACCGCGCGGCGCTCAAGCAGCTGGCGCAAGCCCGCATGTAACCGTCGGCGCCGCTCCCCGTTTCGCGAGGGGCGGCGTCGGTTTTTTTTCGCCCGCCCCCCTCCCCGTTCGTCTTCAGGATCTCCGGCCGTCGAGATGCGTGTCCGTTTCTGGGGAACTCGTGGTTCCTGCCCGTCCCCCGGCCCGGCAACGGTGCGATATGGCGGCAACACGACCTGCGTCGAGGTCCGCACCGACGACGACCAGCTGGTGATCCTCGACGCCGGGACCGGCATTCGCGAGTTGGGTCGCTCGCTGGTCGCCCATGCGGGGGGGCGCCCCATCCGTGGCGAGGTCTTTTTCTCCCACGCCCACTGGGACCACATCCAGGGGCTCCCGTTCTTCACCCCGGCGTTCCAGGCGGGAAACCAGTTCACGCTGTGGGGGTCACCCTCGCTCGAGCGCTCGCTCGAGGTGGTGCTTCGCCAGCAGATGAGCCCTGTCGTCTTCCCCGTCGCCTTCGACCAGCTCAGCGCGCGGATGGAGGTGCGCGAACTGGCGCACCACCAGCACTCGGGCCCCGGCTACGAGATGCAGACGATCAACGTCCGGCACCCGGGCAGCGCGTTAGGCTTCCGCGTCTCGCCGACCTCCGATCCGTCGCGCTCGGTGATCTTCATTCCCGACAACGAGCTCGATCGCGACGGCGACCGGGCCGACGCCGCCTCGTCGCGCGACGCCCTGGTCGACTTCGCCCGCGGGGCGTCGATCCTCATCCACGACGCGATGTACACGGGGGCCGAGTACATGGACCACCGCGGATGGGGGCACTCGTCGTATCGCGACGCGGTCGACTTCGCCATTGCCGCCGAGGTGGAGACGCTGGTCCTCTTCCACCACGAGCCCGATCGCAGCGATGCAGCGCTGGACGAGATGCTCGCCCTGTGCCACACGATGGTCGAGGAGCGGGGGGGATCGGTGCGTGTGATCGCCGCCGCCGAGGGGATGGAGCTGGCGCTGTAGGCACTGCGCGACGCGCGTGCCTAACGCCGGAAGAGGTACGCGAGCTTGAGGAAGAAGCCGTCGTTCCGGCGGCGCAAGTCGATATCGCCGGGGAGCCCGGGCGACTGCCACCCGTCGCCATAGCCGAAAAACGCGGTCGTCCCCGGCGACGGTTCGTATTGCACGAGCCAGTCGGTGCGGAGCGAGCGGGCGTCGGTCGCCGTCACGGCCTTTCCCGCCGCATCGTAGAGGGGGAGGTCAGTCCCGCGCATGCGCAGCGCCCCCACCCGATCGGCGCGATACTGCGAGATCACGCGGAAGAAGAGCGCCCGGGTCGGCTGGTACTCCGCCTTGACGCGCGGAATGGTGACGCGGGCATACGTCGAGCCATCGCCCGCGCGACGGATGCGGGAGTCGGTGAGCGTGGCCTCGACGCGCGTCCCGGGGGACGGGCGCACGAGGAGCGACGCCGTGGCGCGCAACTCGGTCCCCTCGATCCCCTCCACGAAGATCGGGACGGCGCCGCGCAGGAGGGTCATCGACGCGTTGAAGCGTCCGAAGACGGGGGTCGTCACACCTAACGAGGCCTTCCAGAGCCCGTCGAGCCTGGTCGAGGGATCCCACGGCACCAGTCGCCCCTCGACATCGGTCACCTGGAGCCCGGAGGCGACGCTGCCGTCGATCGCGTAGAAATTGCGGTTGATCGATGGTTGCAGCTGCCATCCACCGCGGAGGGTGACGAAGCCGCCGATCTGGTCCTCTCCCTCGAGCTCGGCGTCGCGCGACAGCGCGCCGTAGCGCCACAGACGCGTCGGGCCGAAGAAGGTCGTGAAGTTCTGGATGAACGACGACGGCGAGCCGAGCCAGGCGAGGCGGTTGAAGGCGTGCGCCTGCTGGTAGCCGACGCGCGGGACGAAACCGGCGTCGCTCTCGAAGCGGTCGCCCAGCGCGTTCAGCTGGTAGTTGAAGCCCCACACGCGCCCCGTGCGGTCCACCTCGGCGCGCCACACGGGGGCGCTCCGCGTATCGTTGCCTCGCGTCGTGAACGACTGCCCAACCTGCGTCTCGAAGTAGTACATCTTGCCGAACACGTAGCGGTTATCGAGAGCCACGACGCTGTTGCTCTCGGCGCCCCGCCGGCGATCGGTGAGGGTGAGGCCGGCGACCGAGTTCCCCCCATAGTCCGCGCGCAAGCGGGCCACGTTGAACAGGGCGTCCTGACCCGGAACCTGGTCGAGCGCGGAGAGGAGGGCGACGCCGACACGTCCGCGCTTGCCGGTCACCTTGCCGCCGGCAATCGGGTTCGCGATGCGGCGCGAGTAGACCAGCTGGTTCGGGGTGGCGAAGAGCTCGATCCCCTCGAGGAAGAAGGGGCGACGCTCGGGGAGGAAGAGCGTGAATCGCTCGTTGACGGTGACCAGCCCCGCATCCGACTCGACCTGCGAGAAATCGGGATTCACCGTGGCCTCGACGGCAAACGACGAAAAGCCGAGTCGGGCGTTCAGCCCCGCGTCGTATGTGCCGTTGTCGCGCGTGAAGCGCCCATCGGCGGTTCGCGCGCCGGCGACGGCCGCGGTGACGAAGGGCTGCAGATCGGTCACGACGCCTCGCTCGACGTTGTCGATCCCGACGAGGAGACCCGACTGCGCCAGCAGCGACGACGCGCCGCGCTGTGCGTCGGTCCAGGTGTCCTCCGCCGAGCGGGCGGGGACATTGCGCACGACCTGCACCCCCCACTGCTGAGCCCCGGAGGGGAAGCGCAGGCTCTTGAAGGGAATCCGCATCTCGACCACGTAGCCGGTGGCGGTGAGCCGGCCGCGCGTCTCGAAGCGGAAGTCGGGGTTCAGGTCGACGCTCCCGCCGAACATGTTGCCGGCGCTCGCCGCCCCCTCGGTGCGGACGCCATCCAGCTGCACCCCCAATGGGTTGGAGCCGAAGAAGAAGGCGCGCCGCTTGTCGTTGAACGTGTCGAGATAGATGGTGACCCGGTCGTCGTTCGAGATGTTGTCTCGCTTTGAGAGCGTCGCGCGGACCGTCCCGGGGTCGCTGGCAGTGGCGATGATGCCGAAGTAGATCGCTTCTGGCGTGTAGACGACGCGCACCTCCGTCGGCTCGGCGGCGGGGCGCTTGTCCACGGGCTGGTACTGCGAGAAATCCGTGAGGCGCGCCGCGCCGTCCCACGCCGGCTCATTCATCTCCCCGTCGATGACCGGGGGGGCGTTGACGCGCGGAACGTTGACGGCTGGGGCGCCACGCCCTGGGTAGTCGCGCGAAGTCTGCGCGTCGCCGACCGCCGGGAGGACAATCGCGCCAAGCGCGAGAAGTAAGCGAAATTGCATGACTCGAATGTAGGGAAATCGCGCGTCACGCGGGGGGAACGAGGACCACGTGCGACGCGAACGCTGCCACTGGCCGCTCAGCGCGGGGTCCCCCAACCCCCGCCGCCTGGGGTGAGGATGCTGATGACGTCACCGGCCACGAGGTCGAGTCGGCACTTGGCCGGGATCGGCTCACCGTTGCGGAGGTTGAGTCCCGGGAGCCCCGGCGCCCCTCCCGCCGCGCCTAACGGGGCGCGGCGGCGGCGCTCGGTCACGAGGGTCACGGTGCACGGCTCGAGCACCCGGTATCGCCGTACGACGCCGTCGCCGCCGTTGCACTCCCCCGCCCCCCCCGAGCCGCGCCGGATCGCGTACTCATCGATGTGAAGGGGATAGGCATGTTCGAGCGCCTCGATGGGGGTGTTGCGGGTGTTGCTCATCCCCACGTGCACGGCGCTTGGCCCGGGACCGCGCGACGAGCCCCCCTGGCCACCGCCCAACGTTTCATAGAACGTCCAGCCGCGCCCGCCGAAGGTGATGTTGTTCATCGTCCCCTGCCCCTGGGCGGGGACGTCGACGCCGGCGGCCGCCAGGGCGGCGAAGATCGTGTCGGTGACGCGCTGCGACATCTCGACGTTGCCGGCCGCCACGGCCGCGGGCCAGCGGGCATTGATCGCCGACCCCTCGGGGACGATGAGTTCGATGGCACGGGCGATCCCGTCGTTGGTCGGGACGTCGTCATCAAGCAGGGTGCGCAGCACGAAGACGGCGGCGGAGCGCGTGACGGCAAAGGGGGCGTTCACATTCCCCGCCACCATCGGCGACGTCCCGGTGAAGTCGAGGCGTAGGTGGTCGCCCAGCGCGTCGAGGGTCACGGCGATCGGCACCTCGTCTTCGGTGACGCCGTCGCCCTCCAGCGCATCGCGGGCCGAACCGTGCACGATCCCCAACTGCGCAATGCGGGCGCGGGCGCGACGTTCGGTGTAGTCGAGCAGCGCCTCGCACGCCGCTTCGACGATTGTCCCCCCCTCGCGTGCGCGCAGGGCCAGCCATCCATCGCGACCGGCGGCGCACGCTGCCCGTTGGGCGCGCAGATCGCCCTGCCGCTCGCCGGGGGTGCGCACATTCGCCAGCAGGAGGGCGAGGATATCCTCCTGCCACTCGGCGCCCCGGGCAATGCGCACCGGCGGGATGATGATCCCCTCCTGGACGAGTTCGGTCGCTCCGCGCGGCATGCTTCCTGGCGAGATTCCGCCGACGTCGGCGTGGTGCGCCCGAACCGCCGCGAATCCGACGATTGTGTCACCTTCGCCGATCACCTCGACCATCGTCAGATCGGGGAGGTGGGATCCGCCATGATTGGGGTCGTTCAGCAGGAAGACGTCGCCGGCCTTGGGACTGCGCGCCCGCACGGCCCGTACCGCCTCCGGCATCGCCCCCAGGTGCACGGGGATGTGCGCCGCCTGTGCGATCATCCGTCCGTCGGCGTCGAACAGTGCCGATGACGCGTCACGCCGCTCGCGGATGTTCGGCGAGAGCGCGCCACGCTCCAGCACGGTCCCCATCTCCTCGGCGATCATGGCGACCGCGTTGGAGAAGACGGTCAGGGCGAGCGGGTCAAAGGACATCGTTAGGGGAGACGAAAGACGAGAGACGGGAAGTGCGACGGCGCCGTGGCATCGTGTCACCCGCCCGCTTCGAGGAGCCAGCCGCCCATCTCCAGGGCGCGGGCGGTCCACCCGTCTGCGACACGAAGCGTCGCGTCCGGGAGGGCGATGACGGCGGGGCCGCGGACGGTGGTGTCGAGGGCGCCGCCGGAATCGACGAACCCTCCCCCGTCCCACCGGTTCTCCCCCTGGCGCCGCAGCACGAGGGCGGGAGCCGCCGACGACCGGGTGCAACGCGCGCTCACCACGTCGACGGGGAGTTCGAGGGTGAAGCCGTAGCGCTGCTGGTGCATGCGCGCGAAACGCGCGCCCATGCTGTCCGGCGTTTCGTCAGGAGCAAATGCCACCTCGAGCTCGTGCCCCTGCCCGCGGTAGCGCATGCGGGCGATGAATTGCGTCTCCCCCTCGCTCCCGGCGCGGGCGGCGGCCTCGCGCGCGAGGCGGGCGATGGCGTCGCCCTGCAGGTCGAGCAGCGGGCGCATCACGCTCGCCAACCCCACGCGCCGCTCCGGGGCGACGGCGAGCCCGAGGGCCGAGAGCACCCCAGCGTGCGGCGGGACGAGGATCTTCGTCATCCCGAGCCGATCGGCGAGGGCGCACGCGTGCAGCGGTCCTCCCCCACCGAAGGCGACCAGCACGCAGGCGCGGGGATCGACGCCGCGCTCGACGCTCACGCGCCGGAGTGCGCGCGCCATCTCGGCGTCGGCGGTGGCGATCATCGCCTGGGCCGTGCGCTCCGGCGTGGCGCCTAACGTGGCGGCCAGGCGTGCGACGGCGGCGCGGGCGCCCTCGGCATCGAGGCGCACCTCGCGCGCCATGCGGTCGGCGCGAATGTTCCCGAGCGCCACGTGCGCATCGGTCACGGTCGCCTGCGTCCCGCCGCGCCCGAAGGCCACCGGTCCGGGCACCGCGCCGGCGCTGCGCGGCCCCACGCGAAGGGCCCCGCCGTCGTCGACCCACCCTAACGATCCTCCACCCGCCGACACGGTCTCGACGAGGACACGCGGGAGGGCGATGGGGATGCCGGCCACCGCCCCGCCCGCCTCGACCAGCGGTTCGCCGTCGAGGATGAGCCCGACGTCTGCGCTCGTCCCCCCGATGTCGATCGAGAGGGCGCGGTCGAAGCCGGCCAGGCGGGTGACGAGGGCGGCCCCCGCCACGCCGCCGGCCGGGCCCGACAGGGCGAGCGATGCCGCATGCCGTGCGGCGTCGCGGGCGTCACGCATGCCCCCGCTCGACGACACCACCCCCGGAGCGGGCATCCCCAGCCCCGCGATGCGCGTGGTGAGGTTCTCGAGGTAGCGCCGCACGCCGGGGCGTGCGTATGCCTCACAGGTGGTGGTCGCCGTGCGCTCGAACTCGCGAATCTCGGGCAGGACGTCGGAGGAGCAGACGATGTCGATTCCCGGGAGCCGGGCCGCGATCGCCTCCGCCAGCCGCAACTCGTGCGCCGCGTCGGCATAGGCGTGCAGGAGCGAGACGGCCACGATCTCCGGGGCAAGGGCGGCCACCTGCTCGGCGACGTTCGCCGCTTCGTCGGCGGTGAGCGGATCCTGCACGCCCCCCGGGACGAGGCGCTCGTGCACCGCCACGACGTGCGCGGCATCGACGAGCGGCGCGGGGTGCTGCGCCGCGAGGTCGTACAGCGAGGCGCGCTCCTGGCGACGGAGTTCGAGGAGGTCGGTAGCGCCGCGCGTGGCGCAGAGCGCGACGCGGGCCCCGCGTCGCTCGAGGAGCATGTTGGTGACGACGGTCGTCCCGTGCACGATGCGGGCAACGTCGGCGGCGGCTGGCCCCTGCGAGCGTAACGCCGCTTCCACGCCGTGGCTCTGGTCGTGCGGCGTGCTGAGCACCTTTCCCGAGCGCGCCGTCCCGTCGTCGAGCGAGACGGCAACCAGGTCGGTGAAGGTCCCACCGACGTCGATCCCGATCGAGTACCTCACCCGCCGCTCCGGTGCGAGGGCGTCGGCGTCGCCGGCTGTTGCGCGCCCTGCTGTGCGAGATAGACCACGCGCAGGACCAGGAGGTAGGCGGCCAGGGCGACCGGGACGGAGAAGGCGGCGATTGCGCCTGACGGCTGGCCGGCCGCGGTGAGGGCGATCACGCCGCCCACCAGTGCGAGGATGACGGAAGCGCGCACCAGGAGGAGGATCGTGTCGCGGGCGCGACGCCCCGAGCGGACGAAGGGGATCATCGCCCCGATTACCAGCCACAGCGGCTGGATGAAGAAGAGATTCTGGTTACCGTGCGTCGCCACATGCTGGGTGGCGGTCCACAGCAGGAAGAGGAGGAGCCCGAAGAAGCCCGCGCCGACCGCCCACACCATCGAGAGCGTGGTGGCCGCGGCGCGCCCGGGGATGCGGTAGCCGAGCAAGAGCATCGCGGCGGCCACCGCCACCCCGAGGAAGAGTGCCCCGAGGGCAGGGTGCGGGACGTCCATGCGCTCGGGGGGGCGCGTCGCCTGGAACAGCACGTCCTCGGATGCAACGAGGGGAACGAGCGCCCCCGTGGAATCGGGGATGCGCACG
>DAIESF010000100.1 GCA_027346425.1 Gemmatimonadota bacterium
CGCTGCAGCTTGCGGGGTGGGTGCGCAACCTCTCGAGCGGCAATGTGGAGATTGCCGCGGGGGGCAGTGAGGCATCGCTCCGCGCGCTCCTGTTGGCGGTGCGCGAGGGGCCGCGCGGCGCCGAGGTGAAGCAGGTGATCAATCTCGTGCCACAGCCCTCGCTCGAATTGCCGCATCCGTTCACGGTGCTGAAATGACGACATCGGTGAGCGGGTTGCCCAAGGGACTGCCAACGGCGATCCGGGCGGCGATCCGCGAGATCCCGGACTATCCCAGGCCCGGGATCTCGTTCAAGGACATCACTCCGCTGCTCGGGGACGGGGCGCTGTACGGGGCTGCGTGCGAGCTGATGGCTGCGCCGTTCCGCGGGCACGGCATCACCCATGTGCTCTCCGTCGAGAGCCGGGGCTTCCTGTTCGGGGGGCCGGTCGCGGTAGCGTTAGGCGCGGGGCTCGTCCCGGTCCGCAAGCCGGGGAAGCTCCCCTTCCAGACGACCCGCGAGGAGTACGCGCTCGAGTACGGGACCGATGCGCTGGAGGTGCACGTCGACGCGCTGGGGGCGGCGTCCCGGGTACTCGTCGCGGATGATGTGCTGGCCACCGGGGGGACGGCGGCGGCGGCCACGCGCCTGGTGCAGCGTCTGGGCGGGGAGGTGGTCGGCAGCACGTTCCTGATCGAACTTGCATTTCTGGGCGGACGCGCCCGCCTCCCCGAGCAGCGGGTCGAGAGCGCGGTGGTCTACACCGGATAGAGCGCGCGGGAGCCCGAACGCGCCGAGTGCCGCGCGGCTCGCGCCGGGTGCGTCAGGGGCTGTGCCGGGGGCGCCTCAGGTGGCGCGCGAGGAGACGCCTCGCGGGGTCGGCTTTACCGCGCTTCGGCGCGCCGGTAGATTCACGGCGTTAGGTGTGTCATTTGCCCCCGTAGCTCAGATGGATAGAGCAGCGGTTTCCTAAACCGTTGGTCGCACGTTCGAATCGTGTCGGGGGCACTGGCGGACGGGTCCGCACCGTTCGACCGCAGGTCGCGGCACGCGATCGTGAATAGCAGCGGGGCCCCGCCGTTCAGCATCACGGATGGGGCCCCGTCGTTATGCGGCGTATGATTCAGGCGCCGCGCTTGGCGTAGATCTCCTTCTCGAGCTTCAGGCGGAGCTTCTTCGCCTCTTCCAGCGCCTCGGACCTCTTCCGTCCCTTCGCGGGGACGTAAAAGCGCTTTTGCTTGCCCGGCTCCGGATTGATGGACACGATGAAGGCCTGATGCCGCTTGTCCCACTGCACGCCCGTCACGCCGTAGCGATTACGGCGGGACCGCACCACCACCCGACCCGTCTGCGGCTTCCCGAGCGCCTTCTCGGTCTTGTCGCGCCAGACGACAGCCTGGGCGAACGCCTTCTTCTTGCCGCCATGCTTGTTGTCCGAAAACCACTTCCGGTGCGTCTTACCCTCGAAAGTGACCTGGACAAGCCAGCCGTGATTGTGCTTCTCCGGCTGGTCGATTCGTGAAATGCCTTTGCGCCTAATCATGGTAAGTGGTTGAGGGTGAGGGCGCTGAGAAGGATAGCGGAAAGTCACGCGCAGACAAGACCACACTTCCGGCAACGTGGTGCGCTACACATCTTTATCGCGTTCCGAATACACTGCGTTCATAACGAGATTAGTAGCTCCTGAGAAACAACACGCAGGGAGCGGGAAAATCCTGACCACACATGACCAAAACAGGTGATGCGGCTCGGCCGCAGCTCGAGGACTCGGCAGAGTCACTGATGGATTGGGTGCGGGCGCACACGCGCGAGCTCGGCATCGGCGCGATCGTCGTCGCGGCCGTCGTCGCGGGCACATGGGTCGTCTCGAAGTCGAATGCGACGAAGGCGGCCTCGGCATCGCGCGCCCTCAGCGAGGCGCAGCGGAGTGTGGCGTCCGGCAACCTTCCGCTCGCCGCCGCGGACCTGCAGAAGCTGGTCAAGTCATACGGCTCGACGGCGGCAGGGGTGCAGGCGCGCCTCCTGCTCGCTCAGGTCGACTTCCAACAGGGGAAGTTCGACGAAGGGTTGAAGGTCCTCGACGAGGTCGGGTCGGCGGGCGCCCTCCAGGCCTCGCTGCATGCCCTCCGGGCGGCGGGGCTCGAGCAGGCTGGCAAGCCGGCAGACGCGGCGACCGAGTACCTGAAGGCCTCGGAGAAGTCCGAGCTGCCCTCCGAGCGGGAGAGCTACAAGTCTGACGCGGCGCGTGCGTACCAGACGGCCGGCAAGAAGGACGAGGCCCTCAAGATCTGGCAGGCGATCGCCGACGATCAGGCGTCGCCGCTCAACGGCGAGGCTCGCCTTCGCGTTGGCGAACTTGGCGCCACCGTCGCCAAGGGCTAGAGCGACTCGGCACCGCGATCGACCGGGCATCGCTACCCAGCGGATTCCGCGGGGAATGCCACGAGCGGTCGCGAACGCTGTTTCGTCCTTCGTCCTGGGGTTGCTGCCGCGAAGGTGCCCAAAGACTGACGGGCCGGGGGGGCCCCCTCGGCCCGCTTTCGCATCCCCCGCGGAAGATGCGCATAATATGTGTTATGTAAACTATGAAGGTGGGAAAGTGTGGAGAACCGGCGAGAGGTCCCCGCCCCGACCGTTTCGGGTATTCCGTTGTGAGGGATCAACTTCCGGACTTCGATGCCGTTCAGGTCTTCCCCGTAGCATTGGCGCACGGCCGCTCCGAGGTGATCGTCATCGGCTGGCGACCGATGAGATGTGCGACCGGAGCGGCGCTCTAGTGTGCTCGCGCTGAACGTTCTGAAGTCTTCAGCGCTCGCGACAGTGGCTGCGAGCAAGGACTTCGAGTCAGATCTCGCCCAGCGTCCCCTCGAAGACGATGCGCCCTTCGCCCCGCAGCACCGGGGTTCCCTTCTCAGGATCGTCGGCGACGCTGGCCACCAGCTCACATCCCGAGCGCGTCGTGAGCGCGACCCGCTGATCGACGAGACCCCAGGCGGTGAGGAGTGACGCCGCAGCGACCGACCCTGTCCCGCAGGCCAGCGTCTCCTCCTCGACCCCCCGCTCGTACGTGCGGATCGACCAGTGACCGGAGGCGTCGCGCGAGACGAAATTGGCGTTTGCCCCATCGCGCAGTTCAGGCAGGTGGCGTAGCTCCTTGCCGCGATGGTAGACGTCGACCTGCTCGACGTCCGGGACGAGGACCACCAGGTGCGGGACGCCGACGCGCGCGAAACCCATGCGGTGCTCGCCCGGGATCAGTGGCGTCGCGAATCGTTCCGCGAGTTCGGTGACCGGCACCATGTCGATCTCCGGGCGCCCCTCGACGAAACGCCCCGTCACGGGCCCAGAGACCGTCTCGAAGGCGAAATCTCCCCCGAGGACGAGTCCTAGCTCGGTCGCCAGCCGCGCGCTGCACAGCGCGGCGTTTCCGCACATCTCGGCGAGCGATCCATCCCGGTTGAAGTACCGCATGGAGAACGCATGCACGGCATGGGGCTCGAGGAAGACGACACCATCGGCCCCGATTCCCGTCCGCCGTTCGCAGAGCCGCCCGATCATCTCCGGGGTCGCCAGCGCCCCAGCGCTCTCCCGCATGGCGTCGAAGAAGACAAAGTCATTCCCCGAGCCACTCATCTTCCAGAAACGTCGACCAGCCATGGCCTACACCCTCTGCGTGATCGCCCACCAGCGCAGCCGCCAGACCATCCAGATGGCCTCCCGGACGATGCGCTTGGACATCTTGCTCTCTCCCTCAGTCCGGTCGACGAAGACGATGGGAATCTCCACGATGCGGAATCCCTTGCGCCATGCCCGGAAGCTCATCTCGATCTGGAACGCGTAACCATTGGATCGCACATCATTTAGATCGATGGCTTCAAGTACTTTCCTATGGAAGCACTTGAAGCCGCCGGTGGCGTCGTAGAGCGGCAGCCCGGTCACGACTCGGGCGTAGATGTTCGCGCTGTAGCTTAACATGAGGCGGCTGATCGGCCAGTTCACGACCGTGACCTTTCCGTCCCGATACCTCGATCCCAGGACGAGGTCGGCGTCACGCGCGCTCTCGAGGAACTGCGGAAGGTGCGACGGGTCGTGGGAGAAGTCGGCGTCCATTTCGAAGACCAACTCGTAATCCCGCTCGAGGGCCCACCGGAAGCCGGCGAGATAGGCGGTCCCCAGCCCCATCTTTCTCGGACGATGAAGAATGTGGACGCGGCTATCGCCGGCCGCCCGTTCGTCGACGAGCGCTCCCGTTCCGTCGGGCGAACCGTCGTCGACCACCAGCACCTCGATCCGCGGATCCTGGGCGAGGACGGCGTCGATGAGGCGAATGACGTTGTCCCGCTCGTTGTACGTCGGGACGATGACGAGGGCCTTCTCAGACACTGCGCGTCCCCTTCCGGTCGACGACGACTCCAACGGCGAGCATGAGCAGCGCCAGCGCGACCGCGGCAAACGTCACGCGCTTGCCAGTCTGGTAGGGGGCGTTGGTGAAGGTCAGTTCGATGTCCCGCGCTCCCTCGGGGAGCGCCACGCCGATGAGCGAGACGGCGGCCTTGCCTACCGTGACCGGTTTCCCGTCCGCCGTGGCCCTCCACCCCGGGTACCAGTTCTCGGATACCATCAGCGCCGATCCCTTGGGCGCCGGTGCGTCGAGCTGGATGTTCACATGTCCCGGCTCATAGCGCTTCACCGTCGCCTTGAGCGGGAGCGGATCGGGGAGCGTGGTAATGGAGCTCCCCTGCACCGCCGCCGAGGTGTCGAAGATGGCGGCGCGGCGCACGTCGAATCGAGGGTCGAGCACGGTCCCCAGCACCGCCCCCTCATCAGCCCTCACCATCACCGGCGTGACCCAGGCGTACGACGTCTCGAGCGGGATCTCATGCAGGTACAGCTCGCTCCCGGCCGCGTCGCGTGCGGGGCCGGCCACGAGCTTCAACTCCTTGATCCCGATGTTCTCGGGCGAGTTGGTCAGCACATACCGCATGTTGAGCAATCGCCAGAAGTTGGGGTTCGCCACCTGACGGAATCCTTCATCGCGCCCCGCAAGGCGGTCGTACGCGCCGAGTTCGTTACCATGATATCCCAGCACGACCGGGATCTGGTGCACCATCAGGCCGTCGTAATTGAGCAGAGGATCGTGAACACCGTCCGACGGCGCGGTCTGGAACGAGAGAACCCGGAAGGGTCCCGGCTGCTTCTTGAGGTAGTCGACAACCGCGTTCGAGCCGAAGAGGACCTCGGCGGGCTCGGAGAACATCCAGTACCGGCGAGTCACGCTCCAGCAATCGAGGGCGACGACGAGGAGGAGGATGACGCCGCCGAGGTCGCGCGAGATTCGCTTGGTGGAAACGACGAAGGCGGTGGCCGTCGCGAGCAGGATGAAGACCATGCTCCTCAGGGCGCCGACACGGAGGGCGCCGTCGTTGGCCAGCACCAAGTCGGCACGATCGGGGCCGGCGATCGAGACGCCGACGTTGGTCAGCGCACCAGACGCTCCGAGGGCGCCGATGGCGAGGGCGGCCACGACCCAGCCGATGACGTATCGCCGCCGGTTTTCGAGTCGGACGATCCGCTCTGCGCCGAACGCGGCCAGCACCGCCGTGGCGAACGACACAACGTAGAGCATCGTGCTCGGCGCGCGGAAATACTTGGTGCCGGGGACCACGGCGTACACCAGCGCGTAGAACGGGGTATTTCCACCGAGCGCCCAGAGGAGCGCGATCACGAAGGCGGCGAGCCAGAACCGGACCAGGTTCTTGTGCGACCGCAACGCCCACGCCCCGAAGGCGAGGCCGGCGAGGACGAGGACGGAGGCCCCGATGTACTCGGAGTGGAAGTGGATGCCGTTGCGCCCCCAGTACTTGTCGAGGATTCCCGAGAACTGCGGGACGAGGAAGTTGAACGTCTCCTCGGTTGGCATCGAGTAGGAAATCGCGTGCTCCCACCCCTTTCCGCCGGCCCGCGGGGAGAAGGGCTCATACGCCTTGACGGGCCAGAATTGAATGGCCCCCATCACCATCCCCACGGCGACGGCTCCGAGCGCCTTGGCGAGGCGTACGATGCCGTCGCGACGCGGAACAGGAGCATCGCTCCCCATGCCGAGCGCGAGGAAGAGCGCGAACGCCCCCGTCAGGAGGAGCATGTACTGGAGGAGCTGCGGATGCGGGGAGAGGACGGCGAGTCCGACGACGAGGGCCAGTCCTCCCCAGGCAGCGTTCTTCCCGTCGCGCATGCCGCGCACCACGAGAAAGAGGGCGAGCGGGAGGAGCGCGGCGATGAAGAGCTTCCCATCGTGCCCGGGGGAAACGAGCCCCGCGACGTTTCCCCCCATCTGGTAGGCGATGCCGCCGAGCACCGCGGCGACGAACGACAGCCCCAGGGCGCGCAGGAAGAGGAACGTGAAGAAGCCGGCGAGGAAGACGTGGATCAACATCCCCCACGTCATCCCGGTGTCGGTCCCGAGGAGGAGTCGGAGAAGCGCGGTGGGGTAAAACGTGTCGCCGTGCATGGCGTCGACGAACGGCATCCCGCCGAAGAGGTACGGGTTCCACTGGGGGATCGCGCCGTAGTGCTTGAAGTAGCTGCGGGCGAAGTCGCGGAACGCGTAGCCCGCGATGTACTGGTCGGAGTACGGGTTGACCAGGAACTTGCCAGCGAGGGCCGGGAAGCCTAACGCCAGCGTGCACAGGGCGTGCACGAACGCTGCCCAGCCGAGCGCGAATCGGGGCGCCGGGGGCGCGGCCGATGAAGGGCCGACGGGGGCGGCGGCGTCAGACGTTCGAGTCATGAGAGAGCGGGGTGGGCCGGCGCGCCCGCAGGGCGTCAGCCGCGAGGTAGCCGAGGCCAGGGAGGACTTCGAGGATCGTGAGCCAGAGGCGCGAGGTGAGCGAGATGACGCCGGCTGCTCCCGCCTGCGCCAGGCCGAACCGGCCTAACGCGACGATCAGCGAGCCCTCGCGCACGCCAATGCCCCCCGGCGCGAACAGCACAATGTAGCCCGCCAGGTACGATCCCGTGAAGGCAGCGATGTACGACGTGGTGCGCCCGGGCGCGCTCCCGAGGATTCCCGCGACGAAGATCCGGAAGGCGATCCCGTAGAGGATCCAGGCGACGATGCAGCCGACCGAGGCCAGCCAGATGGCGCGATCCGGGAGTCGCGGGACGTCGATCGACCGGCGAAGCAGCCGTCCCGCCAGGCGGACCGCCCAGGGGACGATCCGCGGGGCGAGGGCGATTCCGACGACGAGGATCGCCGCCAGCGTGGTCGCGGCACCACGCGCCTCGAAGAACTCGGCGCCGGTGACGAGGACGAGACCGAAGCCGGCCAGGAGGTTCACGAGGTTGATGACCAGTGCCGACCCGGTGGCGGCGATCACCGACACGCCGCGCTCCTGCGCCATGACCCCCATCGCCCCGATCTGCCAGACCTTCCCCGGGAGATAGCGTCCGAGGTTGGAGATGAACCAGATGCGAGCAGCCTGCGACCATGGTATGTCGGCGTCCCAGGCGCGCACCGTGCGCCGCCAGGTTTCGATCAGGACGGCATAGGCGACGAGGACGATGCCGCTCGAGAGGAGGATCAGCGGCCAGCGTGGCGCGAGGTGTGCCCCCGAGGCGACAAACGTGCGCCACTGGGCGACGATCGCCCGTCCCGCCAGAACCACCGCTGCGAGCGCCAGGAGGGCGAACGCGATGCGGAGCGCGCTATGGCGCAAGGACGGAGCGGTAGAGGGTGGCGTAGCGCCGGGCCGCCGACTCCGGGGAGAAATCCCCCAGCGCCGACATGCGCCCTGCCCTGCCTAACGCCATGCGGAGTTCGGCGTCGTCGAAGAGGCGGTCGAGGGCCGCGGCGAGCGCATCGACGTCGCCCGGTGCCGCCAGGAGCCCGGTCTCACCGTGGGTGATGGTGTCGGTGATCCCGCCGGAGTCGAAGGCCACCACCGGCGCCTCACACAGCTGCGCCTCGACAGCCACCAGCCCCAACCCCTCGCCAAGGCTCGGGACGACGAGGACGCTGGCCCGCTGGAAGAAGGCGGGGAGTTCCGTTTGCTTCCGCGCCCCATGCCACGTCAGGCGATCTGCAATCCCGAGTTGGTCTGCCTGCGCCCGGAACGCCGCGGCATCGGGGCCGTCGCCCACGAGGTCGAAGGCGACCCGGTGACGCATGCGGGCGATCGCGTCGAGGAGGAGGGCAACCCCCTTCTGCGCGTTCAGCCGGCCGACGAAGAGGACGCGATCGGCGGCGCGCGCATTCCCGGGGTGAAAGAGCGATGTCGAGACGGGCATGGGGGCGATGAGCGGCGACACGTCGGGGGCGATCTCCCGCACTTCGTCGGCCAGCCAGCGGGAGACGGTGGTGACGGCGCGCGACTGGTGGAGGACGCGCCGGAACAGGGGGCGGGCGAAGCCGTTGGCGCGGGCAAGCCGCACGTCGGTGCCGTGCATCGTCGTCACCAACGGGAGGCCGGCGAGCCCCGCTACCCAGGTGCCGACGAGCCCGCCGGGAAACCACCAGTGGGCGTGGACGAGGTGCGGGGCGAAGGCGCGCCGCGCGCGCGTTCCCGCCGCGAACTCGGCGCCGAGGAAGCCGACGAGGGCAAACTTCGCGCTCCACGAGCGTTGCACCTCCTGGGCCATCTCGCCGGTGTAGGCCAGGTTCTCGTAGCGCCGCGGTGCGTAGCGGAAGCGATCGACGCGAATCCCGTCGAAGACGTCGTGATCCGGAAGGTCGTGGCCGGCCGGGGCGACGACGCGCACGTCGACGCCCTCGGTTCGCAGTGCTATCGCCAGGTGCAAGAGGAACGACCCGGCGGCGTCGCCAGGGACGCGCGGGTACGAATGGGTGAGGAAGAGGACGCGCAGCGCGGGCGCGTCAGCCATCGCCGCGCCCCCCGCCAGCTCCCTCGCGCCCTCCCTCCTGCTGGGCTTGCCGCTGTCCCTGACGCAGCTCGTCGGTAACGCGGCGCAGCTCGCGGAGCTGGGCCCGGTTGCCGGCGATCTGCTCCCCGAGGAGACCGGTGGCGAAGAAGACCGAGCCGAGGATGAGGCAGGTCTGGATGACGGTCCAGACCGCGCGGATTCCGACCCCGGTGAACGCCAGCCAGAGGAGGGCGGCGACGCCGGCGAACGCTCCGACCGCGAAGAGACCGGCCCCCAGCATTCCGAAGAGGAGGAGGGGCTTCTGCGCGAATCGCAGCTCGAACCAGACGGAGAGCATGTCGAGCACCCCGACCGGGATGCGTCCGATTCCGAACTTCGACTTTCCGGCGTGGCGCGGGTACAGCGGGACGGGGATCTCGGTGACCGTGTATCCCTGCGCGGCGGCGATCACGATCATGTAGCGGTGCCAGTCGGGACGCGTTGGCAGGATGTCCATGATCTCGCGCCGGTACGCCTTCACGCTGTTCAGGTCCCGCACCGGGACGTGGAAGAGGGCGCGGCTGAGCCGATTGTAGATCGACGAGACGAAGGCCTTCTCGTACTTCCCTTCCTTGAAGCCGGTGACCATGTCGGCCTGGTCGGCGAGGATCGGCGCGACTAACCGCGGAATGTCGGCCGGCTTGAACTGCAGGTCGGCGGGATAGAAGACGAGGATGTCGCCGCGCGCGGCGAGGTA
>DAIESF010000134.1 GCA_027346425.1 Gemmatimonadota bacterium
CTGGCCATCGCTCCTCGCATTCCTCATGTGCGTGCGCGGGCTGCATGGCCCGCTCAACAACCTCAACACGGCGTACGTGGAGATCAAACGGCGCGGCGCCTCGGTGAGCCGCATCGCGGAGATCCTCGAGACCGAAACCGACGTTCCCGACCGCCCCGGGGCGCTCCCTCTTGCCAGCGCCCCGTCGCGCATCGCCTTCGATCACGTCTCGTTCGCATATGGTGAAACCGACGTGCTGCGCGACGTGTCCTTCGAGGTACGTGCCGGCGAGCTGATCGGCGTCGCCGGTCCGTCGGGAGCCGGAAAGAGCACGTTGCTCAACCTCGTCGCGCGATTCTACGATCCCTCGTCAGGGAGCGTGCGTTACGACGACCGCGATATTCGGGACCTTCGTCTGGCCGACGTCTACGACAAGGTCGCCATCGTCACCCAGGAGCCCTTCCTGTTCGCAGCGTCCGTGCGCGACAACATCCGCTGCGGCCGTCCGGCGGCGACAAACGTGGAAGTGGAGCAGGCGGCACGCGACGCGGGGATCCTCGACGAGATCGAGGCATTGCCACAGGGCTACGACACCGTCGTGGGAACGGGAGGGCACGGGCTCTCCCTCGGGCAGGCGCAACGCATCAGCATCGCCCGCGCCATCCTCAAGAACGCTCCCGTCCTCCTCCTCGATGAGGCGACGTCATCGCTCGACTCCATCGCCGAATCCAAGGTGCAGGCGGCCATCGACACGCTGATGGCCGGGCGCACGACCATCGTGGTCGCGCATCGGCTGTCCACGATCCGCAACAGCACGCGCATCCTCGTGCTCGACGGAGGACGCCGCGTCGCGTTCGATTCGCACGAGCGGCTCCTGCGAGACTGCCCGCTGTACGAGCGCCTGTGGACGCAGCAAGTGGGCGGGCCCGCGACGACGACCGCTGCCCGACACGCAGAGTACGTGACGGAGTAGGGGCGACGGCGCGAGCTGCCGCCGCCCGACTACTGCGCCGTCATCACATCCTGCCGCCAGACGATCATCAGGATCGCATTGAGCAGCGCCAGCCCTCCGAGTGTCACCCCCGCCGTCACGCGCCCGCGCGCGATCAACGCCGCCGTGGCAGCGGCGAACACCGCCAGCCCCAGGACCATGCGAACGGTCGTCGGCAGGACGACCCGCGCCCGCGGCGAGACGAACATCCCCCAAAACAGCGCCGCCAGCAGGGGCGCTCCGATCGCGAGGAGGGTCCGCGGGAACAACCGGGCCTGGGCGGTCGCCCCCCAGTAACCGAGCGCACCGAGTGCACACAGCTCGAGGAGGAATCGAAGGGCGAGGTTGGCACTCTTCACCGCAGGGCTTTCCCCAGATCCCCCACCGCCGACGCCAGCGTGTGCGCCCTCGGCGCGTCACCCGCGCTCCGCGCCTCGCCGTGCAACCTGGTGCTCAGCGCACCTAACGCCTCGCTGCGAGCGGCTCCCGACAGCTTCTCCGCGTGCGCCAGGTCGCTGCGCGCGGCGGCGATGCGATCTGCCGCGAGCCCGTTGTTGCGCTCGAGCTGGTCCAGATATGCGCGCGCCAGCGCGAAGCTCGCCGGCCACACCAGCTTCGGCTGCTCCTGCGCGTTGAGCTGGTCGAACCGCACGGTGCGGGCCGCATCGATCTCGTTCTGTGAGATGTGAGCGCTGGGAACGAGCTCAAAGATGTCGAGCCCGCGCGCAATCTCGGAACTCACGATGTAGCCGTTGTACCAGTACACCGACCACGACCCGCCACTGACGAGCTTCGTCGCATCGACTGGCCCGCGATCGTGGTAGGCGATTTCATACGGCTTCGACGGGTCGGTCCAGTCGAAGATCGAGATGCCCCCCTGATACCACCCCTGCACCATGACCTCGCGGCCGGGGATGGGGATGAGCGAGCCGTTGTGTGCCACACAGTTCTCCTGCGACGTCTGGGCGGCCGGCATCTTGTAGTAGCTCTTGAACGTCATCTGCCTGTTCACGAGCGTGAAGATCGCGTCGGCCCCCCATTCCATCTTGTCCGTGCTGCGGCAGCGCGGCGCCGAGCCTCCCCCCCACTCGTCGGTGAAGAGGATCTTCGACCCGTCGTTGCTGAAGGTGGCCGAGTGCCAGAAGGAGAAGTTGGAGTCGGCCACTGCGCCGATCCGCACCGGGTTGGCGGCATTACTGATGTCCAGCAGCAGGCCATAGCCGCCGCAGGCGCCCCCCGCGAGGCCGATGGCCGGATAGACGGTGATGTCATGGCACTGTGTGGGGCCGGCATTGCGCATGTTGGCCCCGGGGCGCGGTGGCCGGTTGGCCATGCGCGCGCGCGTCGCCGAATCCATCACCTCGGCGTGGCGAGGCGGCGCGGTGAGGTCGTTGAAGATGCGCGGGCTGCTCACGATCTTCGCCTGCTCGGGATGGGCGAGCGGCACCCTGATGACCTCGATGCGGAAAAGCGCCGAGTTGGGGTCCTCGCCGGGCGCCAGCGCCGAGCAACCGGGAAGTTCGTTCGGCGATCGGACTCCCGCCGAGCCCGACACGTAGATGTAGACGTTGTCCGGATCCTTCGGGTCGCTGACCACCGTGTGCGTGTGCGATCCGCGACACGTCTGCACGTTGGCGATGTACTTCGGGTTGGCGATGTCCGTCGCATCGAAGATGCGGATTCCGCGCAACCGGTCGTGGCTCACGGTGTCGCGCACGCCCTGAGCCCCACAGTCGAGGCGACCGCTCAGCCCCTCGCCAGAGACGAACAGGAGGTGCTTGTAGATCGAGACGTCGCTCTGCGACGCCGGGCAGAGGTAGGACTTCTTGAGCGACGGCTTCCTCGGCGTGGAAATGTCCCAGACCATGAAGCCGTTGTAGTTCCCCTGGATCGCATACGGCCCGGTGAACGCCAGGTCGGAATTGGTGACACCGGCAAACTCTTGCGGCGACGGCGTGTTGGACACGAGCCGCAGTTTCCACGCCGCCTCGGCCGCATCATGCAACCCCGCCTTGAGGCCAACGCGTGGATCGGGGGTAGGCGGCGTCGGCGACATGTTCGGCACCGGCGACACCAGCGCCGCGCTTCGGGCGCACGCCGCAGCGACCAACGCAAGGACCGTGGCGCGCGCGGCGCGTGAGAGAAGGATCGGCGGACGCCGGTGCAAACGGGGAGTGGTCATGACTGCTCCTGCCGATGGCGTGAGGGGGGAGCGGTGAACTACTTGCTGCTGGCGGGGTCGGAACGCGCGGCGAGCATCTTCTCCATCCGGTCGATCTCGGTCGTCTGGTCGGCGACCACATCAGAGGCGAAGCGGAACACGACCTCGTCCTGCGCCGCCCCCTGCGAGCCGAACAACGTCTCGACCATCGTGATCGCCCCCTGATGGTGCTGGATCATGAAGGTGAGGAAGAGGCGGTCGAACTCCGCGCCGCGCGCCCGGTCCAGCAGTTGCAGCTGCAGGTCGCTGAGCATCCCGGGCATGAGCATCTCGTGCGCCATCCCATTCATCGTCATCTTCATCGGCCCCGGCTTGGCTTCGGGGACGGGCTCCCCCTTGTCGCGGAGCCACGTCTGCATGAGGGCGATCTCGTCCCGCTGTGCCACGGCGATGCGCTCGGCGAGGCGCTGCAGTTCGGCACTCGCCCCGTGCGTCGGGGCCCAACCCGCCATGAGCACCGCCTGCGCGTGATGGTGGATCATCCCGCTCATGAAATGCACGTCGGCGGGCGTATGGGCGAGCGAGGGAATGCCGGGCGGCGTAGGGACGGCCGACGCCACCCCGGCGGCAGAGCGCGCCGAGCCGGTCGCTGAGGTGCATGCGGTGGATACGACAGCGAGCAACGCCGCGGGAAGGAGCCGTGACACAGGCAACATCGTCATGCCGGGCCGAATGGGTGAGGCGATAGTAGGCATTGCGGGGAGCCACGGTAAGGCGCTGCGCGCCGAAACTCCGCCGCCAGGAGTTCGTTACGGCTTCCGTTCCCGTTCGCTCGCCACCCGCTGCGCCAACCGCTCCCTCGCCGTCGCCGCGTAGCGCTTGCACGCACCGGGATCGCGCATGGCCTCGCGTTCGCCTCCCTCGCGCCGTGCGAGGCGCGCCCACAGCCCCGTCGCATCGGGGTGAGGGGTCACCAGCACGTCGCAGCGGACCTGCTCGAGTGCCGTGAACCCCGCCTCGAAGTCCTCGAGGACGCGCGGATAGGTCGTGCTCCTCGAGAAGAGGAATCCATCGGCCGAGATGGCGGACTGGCTGTCGCCGTAGACGATCGCCCAGCAGGTCTCGCCCTCGCACGTGGTCCACGTCCAGCTGGTTCCGCCGGGGGTGTGCCCCGCCGTGCGGAGCGCCCGCAGTTGCAGTGACCCCACCTGCACGGTGTCGCCCGCTGGGATCACGCGCACTCGCGCCACCCGGGCGATTGACGCGACGGCGCCGAACTGCGGATCGTCGCGACCAACAGTCCCCCGCTCCAGCACGGGAGCGCTCGCCGCGCTGGCCACCACTTCGGCCCCCGACATCCGTTGCAGCTCGGCGATGCCGCCAGCATGGTCGAAATGCACGTGCGAGTTGAGGATCACGCGCACATCCTCCACGCGAAAGCCGAGGGCTCGGATGCTCCCCGCAATGAGTGGGGCCGACTCGGGGAGCCCCGCGTCGATCAGGACGTGCCCCTCCGGCGAGGTCACGAGGAGGGCACTCAAGCCGCGTGTCCCGACATAGTACGTATTGCCGAAGAGGTGAAAGGGCGCCGTCGGCGCGTTCCAGGTAGGACAGTCCGGACAGTTGGCGGTCGACTGGGCCGCCGCCGCGCTCGGCGCCGCGGCCGTGATCCCGGCCAGAAACAGGGTCAAGAGGAGGTGGGGAGGGCGCATCGTGAGAGGAGGGGGGAGCGAGTACGAGCCTAACGTCAGCAAGGGAGCGCCAAGGGTACCGTGCCCGCGTAACGACACCCCCCTGTTTACACTGGACAGCGAGGTGGCACAATGGTTGACCCGGTGTGCGGCAGTGGGTTGCCCGCTTGCCGAGACCGCCACGCGGCGACCATGATACCAGCGCGCGAGGCCGCGCACTCCGCATTTCGTGGATCGTCGTGCCTCGCGCCTGCCACCGTGAAGATGTCCAACTCCGCCACGCCCACCGTACGCCCCGCCGATCCCCGTTTCTCCTCGGGCCCCACCAGGAAGCGCCCGGGATGGACGCTGCACGCGCTCGACGGAGCGCTCCTGGGGCGCTCGCATCGCTCGAAGCCTGGCAAGGCCAAACTGAAGGAGGCGATCGATCGCACGCGGGCCATCCTCGGCGTCCCCACCAGCCATCGCATCGCGATCGTCCCGGCCAGTGACACCGGCGCGGTGGAGATGGCGATGTGGTCGATGTTGGGCGCGCGACCGGTCGACATCTTCGCCTGGGAGTCGTTCGGCGAGGAGTGGATCACCGACGCGACGGAGCAGCTCAAGCTCGACGACTGCCGCATCCACCTCGCGCGCCCCTACGGCGCACTTCCCGACCTGTCGCTGGCACGGCGCGACGCCGACATCGTCTTCACGCAGAATGGCACCACCTCGGGGGTCCGCATCCCTCATTTCGACTGGATTGCAGCCGAGCGCGATGGGATCACCGTCAACGACGCCACGAGCGCCGTCTTTGCCCAACCGATCGACTGGGACAAGTGCGACGTGGTGACCTTTTCGTGGCAGAAGGTGCTGGGAGGGGAGGGGGCGCACGGAATGCTCATTCTCTCCCCTCGTGCGGTCGAGCGGCTCACGACGTTCACCCCAAACCGCCCGCTGCCGAAGATCTTCCGCATGGTGAAGAAAGGGAAACTCGACGAGGAACTGTTCGAGGGGGCGACGATCAACACGCCATCGCTCCTGGCCACCGAGGATTACCTCGATGCGCTGTGCTGGGCGGAAGCCGTCGGCGGCCTGCCGGCGCTGCGCGCGCGCGCCGACGCCAACGCCCAGGTGCTCGCCGAGTGGGTGGCGCGTACAGCATGGGTCGACTTCCTCGCCGCCGACCCCGACGCCAGGAGCAACACCAGTGTCTGCCTCAAGGTTGTCGACTCGCGGGTGACGGGGCGCGATGCCGCGACACAGGCAGACTTCGCCAAGTCGCTCGCGTCGCTGCTGGAGAAGGAAGGGGTTGCCCTCGACGCCGCCTCGTATCGCTCGGCGCCGCCGGGGCTCCGCATCTGGTGCGGCTCCACCGTCGAGCGCAGCGACGTCGCGGCGCTCACGCCGTGGCTCGACTGGGCGTTCGATCGGTCGCTGGCCACCCTGCCGTAGGTCAATCCGCGTAGGTTCCCCCGCGCCCCATCGCCCCCCACGACGGGGCAAGGAAGCGAGCGCCGCATGCCGAAAGTGCTCATCGCCGATGAACTGAGCCCAGCCGCTGTCGAGATCTTTGCGCGCCGTGGCATCGAGGCCGACGTCCAGGTCGGGCTCACGAAGGCACAACTCCTCCAGGTCATCGGTAGTTACGACGGGCTGGCAGTGCGCTCCGCTACAAAGGCCGACCGCGACGTGATTGCCGCCGCCTCGCGGCTGCGTGTCATCGGACGCGCCGGCATCGGCGTTGACAACATCGATATTGCTGCCGCCACCGCGCGCGGCATCGTGGTGATGAACACCCCATTCGGCAACAGCATCACGACCGCCGAGCACGCCATCGCCCTCCTCTTCGCCGTCGCCCGCCAGATCGGTGAGGCCAACGCCTCGACGCAAGCGGGCAAGTGGGAGAAGGAGCGCTTCATGGGGATCGAGCTGCACGGCAAGACCCTGGGGGTCGTGGGGTGCGGAAACATCGGTGCCATCGTCGCCGACCGGGCGCTGGGGCTCAAGATGAAAGTCGTGGCCTTCGACCCCTTCCTCTCGCAGGAGCGCGCGGTGGCGCTCGGCGTGGAAAAGGTCGAACTCGGTGAGTTGCTCGTACGCGCCGACGCCATCACGCTACACACCCCGCTCACCGACATGACCCGCAACATCATCTCGGCCGAGGCGCTCGCGAGCACCAAGCGCGGGGTGATCATCATCAACGCCGCACGCGGGGGGCTGGTGGACGAGGTCGCACTTCGCGCGGCGCTCGATAGTGGCCACGTGGCCGGGGCCGGCTTCGACGTCTTTACCAAGGAACCAGCGCGCGACAACGTCCTGTTCGGGGCGCGCAACTTCATCGCCACCCCGCACCTCGGCGCCAGCACGGTCGAGGCCCAGGAGAAAGTCGCGTTGCAGGTGGCGGAACAGATGAGCGACTACCTGCTCTCGGGGGCGGTGACCAATGCCCTCAACATGCCATCCATCAGCGCCGAGGAGGCGCCCCGCCTCACCCCGTTCGTCGCCCTCGCCGAGAAGCTCGGAATGTTTGCAGGCCAGCTGGCCGATGCCGGCCTGGAGGCCATCGAGATCGAGTTCGAAGGCGAGGTCGCGCGACTCAACACCCGCCCGCTCACCACCGCCGCGCTGGCGGGGGTCATCCGCCCCCTCCTCCCTGACGTGAACATCGTCTCGGCGCCTGCGGTCCTGAAGGAAAAGGGGACCCCGTTCACCGAGGCCCGCCGCGACGTCGGCTCTCCCTTCGGATCGCTCATTCGCATCGGGGTACGCTCGGGGGGCGAGTGGCGCCGGGTCGCCGGATCGGTCCAGGGCGGGGCGCCGCGCATCGTCGAGGTAAAGGGGATGGCGCTCGAGGGGGCCTTCCTCCCCGTCATGCTCTACGTGAACAACTCCGACTCGCCGGGGTTCATCGGAGCGCTGGGGACTATCCTGGGGGAGGCGCACATCAACATCGCGACCTTCCATCTGGGACGTCAGGGAGAGGGCGAGGATGCCGTGGCGATCGTCGGCGTGGACCAGGTCGTTCCCGATGCCGTGCAGGAGCGGCTGCGCCGTCTCCCCCAGGTGCGGGTGGTTCAGGTGCTGCGCTTCTGACGGCGAGTTCCGACAGCAGCGTCAGGGGGAGCGTCTTGGGCGTCTCCGCGGGCAGCTTCTTAGCGCGAAACCTCAGTCCCCATCCCTTCCGTAGGGGGTACCTTCTATCGTTCACGGATACCGTGAATGGGCCCGGTTGCGGTCGGGCCCGAGGGAGAACGTTCCGAATGAAATCGATGCACCTTCGTTCAATCGTCGCCGCAGCGGTAGCGCTGCTTGCGGCCACCGCGTGCAGCAGCGCCACGCGCACGGCGCGGACCTACCCCAACCAGATGGGCGACGCCGCGGCGGTGGCGCGGGCGCGCTCCGACAGTGCCCGATATCCGTATACCGAGGGCGACGTCGAATTCATGTCGGGAATGATCGGCCACCACGCCCAGGCCATCGTGATGTCCAAATGGGCGGCGAGCCGCGGTGCCAGCGCTTCGGTGCAGACCCTGGCTGAGCGGATCATCAATGCCCAGCAGGACGAGATCTTGACCATGCAGCACTGGTTGCACGACCGGGGGCAGCCCGTCCCCGAGGCCAAAGCGGCGCCGATGAAGATGAAGATGAACGGGATGGAGCACGAAATGCTCATGCCCGGGATGCTCACCGAGGCGCAAATGCAGGAACTCGACTCGGCGCGCGGCGCAGACTTCGACCGACTCTTCCTGACCTACATGATCCAGCACCACAAAGGGGCGGTCGCGATGGTCAAGGACCTCTTCGCGAAGAACGGCGCCGGCCAGGACGAGACCGTCTTCAAGTTTGCGTCCGACGTCAACGTCGACCAGACGACCGAGATCGCGCGCATGGAGCGGATGCTCTTCATGATGAAGCTCGAGAGCAAGACTCCGTAGTCCCGGCAACTCCCGGTTCGCGGCGCGCGAGCGTTGCACTCGCGTTGTAGTTGTACCACTGTTGTTCCCTGCTCCACTTCGCTCCCTACGAGGAAAAGGATCATGGCATTTCCGCAGCAGGGCCGTCGGCTGACACGCCGGCTGTCCCCCTCACTCACGTCGTCGCTGTCCCTCGCGATCGGCGCCTTGTCGCTGGCCGCCTGCGCCCGCACGGCCGCCGTCGTCCCCGCTCCCGCTCCCACCCCTGACCCGCGTGTCGGGCTGCGGGCCGGGCTCATGGATGCTGGCGAGGCCGTGTCGAACCTCCGCGTCCTCTCCCAGACCCCGCCCTCCAAGGATTTCCTCGGCGTCACCAACTCCGACTTGGCGTTCACTGGGAAGTACGCCATCCAGGGGAACTACAACGGTTGGCAGATCTGGGACATCTCGAATCCGTCCAAGCCCAGCCTGGTACGCGGCTTCGTGTGCCCCGCGTCGCAGAGCGACGTCTCGGTCTACAAGAACCTCCTCTTCGTCTCCGGCGAAGGGATGACCGGGCGCCTCGACTGCGGCACGCAGGGGGTGAAGGAGGCGGTGAGCAAGGATCGCCTGCGCGGGCTTCGCATCTTCGACATCTCCGACATCGCCAACCCGAAGAATGTCGGCAACGTGCAGACGTGCCGCGGCTCGCACACGCACACGGTGGTCGAGGACCCGAAGGACAAGGAGAACGTCTACGTCTACATCTCCGGCTCGGCTGGGGTCCGTTCGGAACAGGAGCTCCCGGGGTGCGTGCGTGAGACGCCGGACAAGGATCCCAACTCGGCGCTGTTCCGCATTGAAGTCATCAAGGTGCCGCTCGCGCACCCGGAGCAGGCGGCCATCGTGAGCAGCCCGCGCATCTTCCAGGGGCTCGTTGCCCCGGCCCGCCATGGCGCCGCCCCCGAGGATGCCGCGGCCGCAGCCAAGAACGCCGCCGCCGCCCGCGCTCGTGGTCTCTTCACGGCCAACGTGATGGGCGAGGAGATGGTCCTCCCGCCACAGTTCACGAAGCCGATGCTCGACAGCATCGTGAAGGCGCGCGGCGGGAGTGGTGATGCCACGTCCGCCGACAGCGCCGCGCTGCGCACCGCCATTCCGGGAATCATCGCCAAGATGGTCGGCGAGGGCGGCAGCGGGAGCGGCCCGCGCCCGGGGCCCAACCAGTGCCACGACATCACCGTCTATCCGGCCATCGGCCTGGCCGGCGGTGCCTGTGAGGGTTACGGACTCCTCCTCGACATTCGCAACCCGGCCAACCCGGTGCGCATCGCGGCGGTCTCAGACTCCAACTTCGCCTACTGGCACTCGGCCACGTTCAACAACGACGGGACCAAGGTGCTCTTCAGCGACGAGTGGGGCGGCGGCGGCCAGCCGAAGTGCCGCGCGACCGACAAGCGGGAGTGGGGCTCGGACGCGATCTTCACGATCGAGAACGGGCAGATGAAGTTCAAGAGCTACTACAAGCTCCCGGCGGCCCAGACCGCGCAGGAGAACTGCGTGGCGCACAACGGGTCGCTCATCCCGATTCCGGGGCGCGATGTGATGGTGCAAGCCTGGTATCAGGGCGGCATTTCCGTGTTTGACTGGACCGACCCGTCCAACCCGCACGAGATCGCCTACTTCGACCGCGGCCCGGTGGACTCGCTGCGCATGCAG
>DAIESF010000141.1 GCA_027346425.1 Gemmatimonadota bacterium
CCCGATCTCGGCCAGCGACGCGACCGATTCCGTCTCGCGCACGAGGCCGAGGGCGGTCGGACCGATGGCGATCCCCGTCACGAGGAATCCCACCACGCTGGGAATGCGCAGCCGGTAGGCGAGGACGACGACGGGGACGGCAACCGCGACCAGGATGACGAGGTCGCGGAGAAGCGGAATGCCATGCATGGCCGAAAGCTCTCGCGTCGCGCCGGGGTTTGTCGAGGCGAGCGGCGAAAACTGTTCGCCGCCTAGGGGGTGGGGAGTGCGCCCTCCCCTTCGCCCTCGTCAGGCATTGCCTCCTCATTCCGCGACGGCGCGGCGGGAGTCCGGCGCAGCAGTGTATAGCCCACCACCCCGGCGACGATCGACGCCGCCAGGACTCCGATCTTCGCCGCGTCGAGGAGCGCCGATTCGCCGAACGCCAGCCCGGCGATGAAGAGCGACATCGTGAAGCCGATCCCCCCGAGCCACGCCGCACCGTGCAGGGTGCGCCAGGTAACGCCGGTCGGAAGAGCCGCCACTCCGAGCTTCACCGCCAGCGCGCTGAACGCAGTGATCCCCAGGGACTTTCCCACCACCAATCCGATTCCCACGCCAAGCGCCACCGGGCTCACCAACGCATTTCCCACGCCTTCCAGGCGTACACCGGCATTGGCAAGTGCGAAGAGCGGCATGATGGCGAAGCTCACGACGTTGTGCAGTGAGTGCTCGAGCTTGAGCAGCGGGGCATTCACCGCGCTCACTGCCACATCGAGCTGATGCAGCACCTCCTGCTGCCCCTTGCTCGTGATGACGAGGAGGTCGCCCGTCTCGGTGCGATCGAACTCGTCCACCAATGCGCGCGCGCGCGCCGAAAACTCGGCGGCGTTGATGCGAGAACTCGTCGGAATAGTCAGGGCGAGGAGGACCCCAGCGATGGTCGAGTGGATTCCGGATCGCAGCAGGAAATACCAAAGAGCGATGCCGACGAGGAGGTATGGCGTGAGCGCCCCCACTCGGCGCAGGTTCAGCGTGACAAGGATCCCGAGGCAGACCGCCGCCCCGGCGACCGCTCCCCACGCGATGGACGCCGTGTAGAAGAGCGCAATCACCAGGACGGCACCGAGGTCGTCGACGATGGCCAGCGCCGCCAGGAAGACCTTGAGCCCGATCGGGACGCGCGACCCGAGCAGGGCGAGAATCCCGAGGGCAAAGGCGATGTCGGTCGCCATCGGGATCCCCCACCCCGCCACCCCGGGTCCGCCACGATTCAGGAGGGAATAGAGCGCAGCCGGGACGATCATCCCCCCCACCGCAGCCACGATGGGGAGCGCCGCCTGGCGCGCCGAAGCGAGTTCGCCGACGAGGAACTCGCGCTTGATCTCCAGCCCCACCAGGAGGAAGAAGACGACCATCAGGGCGTCGTTGATCCAGTGGTGCAACGAGAGGGAGAGAGGCGCAGCAACGCCGCCGATCGAGATCATCGTCTCCCACAGGTGGAAGTACGAGTCCGCCCACGGCGAATTCGACCAGGCCAGGGCGAGGGCGGTGACGATGAGCAGCACCACCCCGCCCAGCGAGCCGATACGGGCGAACTCGGCGAAGGGGAGGAGGACCCGCGAAATGATGCGGGGACGCGGCGCCCGGTCGGGCACCGCTCCCGGTGACGAGGGCGATGACATGGGTGATGCAACTCCGCTGGGAGGGTGCCCGCGCATGCCGGGGCCTCTCAGAACTTAGGGGCGTGCCACGCAAACCGGACCCCGTGGAGCACCGAGCCCTCGCCGGGGCGGCGTCGGGAAGCGCACGCTGGCGGCGGGGCGCGCGACTCGGCAGAATGTCGGGACCCCGCGTGTGCACCGTCGGCACCCACGTCCTCCGTGCGCACTGCCATCCCGCCATCGCTTCGGAGCCTCCCGTGCGACCCTCGCGTCGTCTGCCGGTCCTCGCCTTCCTTTTCGCCTCCTCCGCGTTAGGCACCCCTGTCGTGGACCAGCGGGCACCGGCCCAGCGGTCACCGGCCCAGCGGTCACCGGCCAGCGCCGCCCGTGCCGACACCGCCTCGCGTTCGCCCTTCAGAACCGAGGCCTTCGCCGGCCTCAAGGCACGCTCCATCGGCCCGGCGATGACGTCGGGACGCGTCATGTCGATCGCCGTGCACCCGGCGAACCCCGGGATCATCTACATCGGCACCGCCTCGGGCGGGCTCTGGAAGTCCGTCAACGGTGGCGCCTCGTGGCAATCGGTGATGGACCGCGAGGGGGCATACTCGATGGGGTGGGTCACGCTCGACCCGCAGAACCCCAATGTCGTCTGGGTCGGCACCGGCGAACGCAACTCGCAGCGCTCGGTCGCCTACGGTGACGGGGTCTACAAGTCAGAGGATGGCGGACGCTCGTGGAAGAACGTAGGGCTGAAGAACTCGGAGCACATCGGGCGCATCGTCGTCGACCCGAAGAACAGCGACATCGTCTACGTCGCCGCGCAGGGACCGCTGTGGAGCGCGGGCGGTGACCGCGGGCTGTACAAGACGACGGATGGCGGGAAGTCGTGGACGCAGGTGCTGGCGATCTCCGAGAACACCGGCGTCAGCGACGTGGTGCTCGACCCCCGAAATCCCGACGTCGTCATCGCCTCGTCGTACCAGCGCCGCCGGCACTTCTTCACCCTCATCGACGGCGGCCCAGAGAGCGCCATCCACCGCAGCACCGACGGCGGCAAGACGTGGACCAAGGTGAGTACCGGGCTCCCGAACGAGGAGCTGGGGCGCATCGGGCTCGCCATCTCGCCGCAGAACCCCGACATCGTCTACGCCAACGTGGAAGCTGCCAACCGCAAGGGAGGCATCTATCGCTCCAGCGACAACGGCGTGACATGGCAGAAGATGTCGGACTACAACCAGGGGTCGATGTACTACGGCGACATCTTCGCCGACCCCACGCAGTTCGACCGCATCTACGTGCCCGACGTCCTTTTCCAGGTGAGCGATGACGGTGGGCGCACCCTGCGCCCCTTGGGGACGCGCGCCATGCACGTCGACAACCACATCATCTGGATCGATCCACACAATCCCGACCACTACCTGGTGGGGAACGACGGCGGATTGTATCGCTCGCTCGATCGCGGACAGACGTCGGTCTTCTTCGAGAACCTCCCGCTGGCGCAGTACTACGACGTGGACGTGGACAACGTCGTACCCTTCTACAACGTCTACGGCGGATTGCAGGACAACAACTCGGTGGGGATCCCGTCGCGCACCAAGTCGGACCACGGGATCCTCAACTCCGACGTCTTCGTGACGCAGGGGGGCGACGGCTTCGTGTCGCGCGTCGACCCCGAGGACCCGAACATCATCTACGCCGAGTTGCAGCACGGCGTGATCGTGCGCTTCGACAAGCGGACGCAGGAGCGCATCGGGATCCAGCCGCAGGAGGCCAAGGGCGACGTTCCGCTCCGCTGGAACTGGGACACACCGTTCATCATCTCGCCGCACCGCGCGCAGCGCCTGTACATGGCGGCGCAGTTCCTCTTCCGCAGCGACGACCGCGGCAACAGCTGGCACAAGGTCTCCCCGGACCTGACTCGGCAGGTGCAACGCAACGCGCTGCCGGTGATGGGCAAGGTGTGGGGCCCCGACGCGGTGGCCAAGAACACGTCCACCGCGCTCTACTCCAACATCAGCGCCGTCGCCGAGAGCCCCAAGAAGGAAGGGATGCTCTGGGTCGGGACCGATGATGGGCTCATCCAGGTGAGCGAGGACGGCGGGACGACCTGGCGGAAGATCGAGGCGTTCCCCGGCGTCCCCGCCAATGCCTACGTCGCGCGGATCAAGGCGTCGCAGCACGATGCGAACACCGCGTACGCCGTCTTCACCAACCACCAGAACGGCGATTTCAAGCCGTACGCCATCAAGACGACCGACGGCGGTCGCTCGTGGACGTCGATCAATGGCGACCTTCCGGCGCGCGGCTCGACGCACGCCATCGCCGAGGACCCCGTCGATCCCAACCTCCTCTTCGTGGGGACCGAGTTTGGGGCCTATGCCAGCCGCGACGGCGGGGCGCACTGGTTCAAGATCCCGGGACTTCCGACGATCGCCGTGCGCGACTTCGCCATCCAGAAGCGCGAGCATGACCTCGTGATCGGGACGTTCGGGCGCGGCGTGTACGTCCTGGACGATTACACGCCGTTGCGCCTGACGACACCGGCGATGCTCGCCGCCCCGGCCACACTGTACCAGCCCAAGGACGCCCTCCTTTACGTGCCCACGCAGCAGTACGGCGGCCGGGGGAAGGCCTTCCAGGGGGAGATGCTCTACAGCGGCGATAACCCGCCCTACGGCGCCATCTTCACCTATCACCTGAAGGATGGGCTCAAGACGCTCAAGGAGCAGCGCGTCGAGGGCGAGAAGGCTGCAGACAAGGCTGGGAAGGCGATCACCTATCCCACGCCCGACCAGATGCGCGCCGAGGCCGAAGAGGAGGCCCCAACGATCCTGCTCACCGTGAGCGACTCGTCGGGGACGCCGATCCGCACGATCACCGGGCCGGTAGGAAAGGGCTTCCAGCGCGTCGCCTGGGATCTGCGCCTCCCCGCCCACGTCCTCCCCCGCCCGCAGGGGGCGATGGAGCAGCTGTTCGGCGACCCGCCGGGAGGACCGTACGTCGTCCCCGGGCGTTACAGCGTGACGCTCGCCCAGCGGGTGGGCGGTGTGGTGACGCCGTTAGGCGGCCCCGTCAGCTTCAACGTGGTCACCGACCCGGCGTCGCCGGTCACGCTCGCCGAACACGCCGCACGCGGCGCCTTCCAGGCCAGGCTGCAGGGACTGCGGCGCTCGGTGGCCGGGGCGGTCGAGCTCACCACCGCCACTGGGCAGAAGCTCGACCAGATCCGCCGCGCCCTCGACCTGGCGCCGGCGGCCCCCAAGGCGCTGAGTGACCAGGTGCGTGCCCTGCAGCAGCGACTCTCGCTCATCGTGCGCGAGCTGTCGGGCGATCGCGCCCTCGCCAGCCGCAGCGAGGCGACTCCGTCGTCCATCGCCGACCGGGTGAACCATATCAGCGGCGAGGAGGCGCGCACGTTGGGACGCCCCACCGGGACCCACGAAGAGCAGTTCGCGATCGCCAGCGAGCTCTTCTCCACAGAACTCGCCAGGTTGCGACAGCTGGTGGAGACCGACATCCCGGCACTGGAGCGCGAAGTGGAAAAGTCGGGGGCCCCATACACGGCGGGACGGGTACCAGGGCGATGAGAACCGGGCGCGTGGCAATCTGGTTGTTCCTGGCGGTGGCGCCGGCGGCGGCGGCGCGCGCCCAGGCCCCGGGGGCGCGGGCGATGCTCCCGGGGATCGACACCCCCATCCTCCTCGACACCATGGGGATCGCACACCCCATCAGCGGAAACCGCGACTCGATCTTCGTCGCTATCGAAGCGGCGTTCGCGGAACTGAAGATCCCGGTCGAGTCGCGCGACCCGAAG
>DAIESF010000166.1 GCA_027346425.1 Gemmatimonadota bacterium
GCTCGAGACGGTACTGACCGTCGAGGGCGCGGGCGAAGGCGAGCGTGTCGGGACGTGGAGCAGTCATCGGGTCTGCGTCTGGGGAACGGCCGGGGCGCACGTGGCGAACGGCGCGAGATTCCCTACGGTGCAGCGCCGCCAGAGGATACGATAGTCGGGAGCCGAACCGCTGTGGTCTTGGCTGTCGCGGTGCGTTAGGCGGACGTGAGCGCGCCAAGTGCCTGACTGGCAAGCGGTTGGACCGGTCTGACCACCGAGCCTTGCGGTCCGATCCGTGTTACATTGCCTCCCGATGAAATCCGGACCTCGCACGCGGTGATTGCTGCGGGCGGCCCTCCTTTCACGTCTGGTGCGTTCCCATGGCGACGATCAGCGCTCCGCTTCCTGAGACTGCGCACGACACCTTCCCGATCAACGGGACCGATTACATCGAGTTCTACGTCGGCAATGCAAAGCAGGCGTCGGTCTATTACCGGGCCGCCTTCGGCTTTGAGCTGGTCGCCTACCGCGGCCCCGAGACCGGGACGCGCGACCGGGCCAGCTACGTGATGCAGCAGGGGAAGATCCGCTTCATCCTCACCTCGGCGATCCGTCCCGACCTCAGCCCCGACGCGGCGTTCATCGCCGAGCATGTGCACAAGCACGGCGATGGCGTGCGCGACCTGGCGCTGTGGGTGGACGACGCGCGCGACGCCTACGCCAAGGCCATCGAGCGCGGGGCGCAGTCGGTGCACGAGCCGCGCGTACTGCGTGACGACGAGGGCGAGGTGGTGATTGCCGCCATCCGCACCTACGGCGAGACGATCCACTCGCTGGTGGAGCGCCGCAACTACACGGGGCTCTTCATGCCGGGGTTCCGCACCGTTTCGCCGCACTACCAGGGGGTGTCGGTCGGCCTTCAGTATGTCGACCATTGCGTCGGCAACGTCGAGTTGGGGAAGATGAACCACTGGGTCGACTTCTACGCCGACGTGATGGGCTTCCGCAACCTCCTCACCTTCGACGACAAGGATATCTCGACGGAGTACTCGTCCCTGATGTCGAAGGTGATGGCCAACGGGAACGACCGCATCAAGTTCCCGATCAATGAGCCGGCGGCGGGGAAGAAGAAGTCGCAGATCGAGGAGTACCTCGAGTTCTTCGTCGGCCCCGGGGTGCAGCACATGGCGCTGGCCACCGACGACATCGTGTCCACCGTGACGGCGCTGCGCGATCGCGGCGTCGAGTTCCTCTCCGTCCCCACCACGTACTACGAGGAGCTGCAAGGGCGCGTCGGGAAGATCGACGAGCCGGTCGACGTCCTGGCCCAGCTAGGCATCCTCGTCGACCGCGACCCCGACGGTTACCTCCTGCAGATCTTCACCAAGCCGGTCCAGGATCGCCCGACCGTCTTCTACGAGATCATCCAGCGCAAGGGAGCGAAGAGCTTCGGGAAGGGGAACTTCAAGGCGCTCTTCGAATCGATCGAGCGGGAGCAGGCGCTGCGGGGGAATCTCTAGACTACAGAAGACGAGAAGACGAGAAGACGAGAAGACGGGAAGACGAGTGGGAGCACGTTGATGTCTTCCCGGTTCCACATGCTTGCCCTCCAAACTTACTCTTCACACCATGCCGTTCTATCACCAGTTGGGCAGCATTCCGCGCAAGCGGCACATCGTTTTCCGGCGTCCCGACGGGGGGCTGTACGCCGAAGAACTGATGGGGCACGAGGGGTTCGTGGGGACGTCGTCCTTGCTGTACCACACGTATCCGCCGACCACGGTCAAGTCGGCGCGCCGTGTGCGTGACGTCAAGCTCGAGGCCGATGAGGACACCTCGCTGCGGCATCGCCACTTCCTGACTGCCCGCGCGAAGAAGGGGGGGAGCGCGACGCTCGACCGCATCCCGCTCCTCTTCAACAGCGACATCGCGATGTTCTATGTCGAGCCCGACGCGAGCGACGCGCACTGCTACCGCAACTCGCAGGCGGACGAGGTGGTGTACGTCGCGGAAGGGGAAGGGACCCTGGAGTCGGTCTTCGGTGACCTCCCGTACCGCGCCGGCGACTACGTGGTCATCCACCGCAACATCACGCATCGCTGGCAGCACGACGCGTCGAAGCCGCAGAAGTTCCTGGTGATGGAGAGCCGCGGACATGTGCGCTTCCCCAAGCGCTATCGCAACGACTTCGGGCAGCTCCTCGAAGGGGCCCCGTTCAGCGAGCGCGACATCCGCCGCCCGATGGCGTTGCAGCCGCGCGACGAGAAGGGGGAGTTCCCCATCCTCGTCAAGCAGTACGATGCCCTCAACGAACTCGTGCTCGACCACCACCCGTTCGACGTCGTCGGCTGGGACGGCTACTTCTACCCGTGGATCTTCAGCATCCACGACTTCGAGCCGATCGTCGGACGCATCCACCAGCCGCCGCCGGTGCACCAGACCTTCCAGGGCGACGGCTTCGTGATCTGCTCGTTTTGCCCGCGCCCGTACGACTTCGACCCCGAGGCGATCCCGGCGCCGTACAACCACTCGAACGTCGACTCCGACGAGGTGCTGTTCTACGCCTCGAGCGAGTTCATGAGTCGCAAGGGGATCGAGTACGGCTCCATCACGCACCACCCCGATGGCCTGCCGCACGGCCCGCATCCGGGACGCGCCGAGGCGTCGATCGGGGCCAAGTACACCAACGAGCTGGCGGTGATGATGGACTCGTTCCGCCCGCTCAAGGTGGCCAAGGCGGCGATGGACTTCGAGGATCCGAAGTACCACCAGAGCTGGCTGGATCAGCAGCACGCCTCGTTTTCGCCGCCTACTTCGTAGGTGGCAGAAGACGAGAAGACGAGAAGACGAGAGCGGGGGAGCCAACTGATGGCTCCCCCGCTTCGCGCGCTCCCTT
>DAIESF010000192.1 GCA_027346425.1 Gemmatimonadota bacterium
GCATCGCCGCTCTGCTTCGCCCCGAACAGGTCCCCCATCCCTCGCAGGCGCAGGTCGGCGCGCGCAATCTCGAACCCGTCTTCGGTGGCGGTGAACAGCGCCAGCCGCTCATGCGCCTCCTGCCCCACGTCGCCCAGCAGGATGCAGAACGACTCCTCGGCACCGCGCCCCACCCGCCCGCGCAACTGGTGCAGCTGCGAGAGACCGAATCGCTCGGGGTGTTCGATAAGCATGACCGTCGCGTTGGCCACGTCGATCCCCACCTCGATGACGGTCGTCGCCACGAGAATGTCGATGTCGCCGTCGCGGAAACGACGCATGATCGCATCGCGCTCCTCGGTGGGGAGTCGCCCGTGCATCAGCGCGACTCGGCGCGAGGCAAAGGGGCCCGCCGAGAGCTCGGCATGCATCGCCGTCGCCGCCTTGAGGTCGGTCTTCTCCGATTCCTCGATGACCGGATACACGATGTACGCCTGCCGCCCCTTGGCCACCTGCGCGTCGACGAACTGGAGGACGCGCGCGCGGGCCGACTCGGGGCGGAGGGCACTGGTGATCGGCTTGCGCCCGGGGGGTCGCTCGTCGAGCACCGAGACGTCAAGGTCGCCGTAGAGTGTGAGCGCCAGCGAGCGCGGAATTGGCGTGGCACTCATGAGCAAGACGTCCGGGGCCTCGCCCTTCGCCCCCAGCGCTGCGCGTTGCTCCACGCCGAAGCGATGCTGCTCGTCGATGGCCACGAAGCCGAGCCGTCCGAAGCGAGTCCGCTCCTGGACGAGGGCGTGCGTCCCGACCGCGATGAGCGGTGCCGTGGACGACAGTCGCTCGTCGACGCGCCGCCGTTCGGCGGCGGCCAGGCTCCCCGTCACCAGCTCGGGGCGCATGCCTAACGGTTCCAGCAGCCGTTCGAGCGTTCGCGCGTGCTGCTCGGCCAGCAGCTCGGTCGGCGCCATCAGCGCCGCCTGGTAGCCGTTCTCCACGGCGAGGAGGGCGGCGAAGAGGGCGACCACGGTCTTCCCGCTTCCGACGTCGCCTTGCAGCAGGCGGTGCATGCGGCGCGACGAGCACATGTCGGCGGCGATCTCGCGAAGCGCCCGCGCCTGCGCCCCGGTCAGCGCGAATGGGAGCGATGCGCGCAGTTGCGTGGTGAGCGTCCGCCGGGCCGTGAAGACGATGCCGTGGCGCGGCTCCCGGGCCACGGCGTTGGCGCGCCGGTGCAGGAGCTGGACGAAGAGGAGTTCGTCGAAGGCAAGCCGGTCGCGCCCTCGCTCCGCCTCGGCCACCGAGTCGGGGCGATGCACCATCCGCAGCGCATCGGCCAGCGGGGTCACTCCGGCCTCGTGCAACACCTCGGGCGGGAAGGGCTCCTGCACCAGCGCGAGGAGCGCCGGGAGGTGCAGTTCGACCAAGGCGCGCAGCTGACGGGCCGTGATGCCTTCGGTGGCCGGGTAGACCGAGAGGACGCGTCCATGGGCGTTCCCCGAATCCTCGGCCCCGAGGTTGACGAACTCGCGTGGTTGCAGCTGCCGGCCGTGGTAGAATCGCACGGGACCGCTGAGGAGGAGGACGTCGTCCTTGTTGATGGTGCGGTCGAGATACGGCTGCCCGGGCCACGACACCTCCAACATTCCGCTGGCATCCTTCACCACCGCCTGAAAGATGCGGAGCCCCTTGCGGGTGGGGATGATCCCCTTGGAGATGACTCGTCCCATCACCGTCACGTCCATCCCGGGGGCGACCGCCGCGACGGGGGTAATCGTGCTGGCATCCTCGTAGCGGTGCGGGACGTGGAACAGCAGGTCGCGCGCCGTCTCGATCCCCAGCTTGCGCAACAGCTGCGCGCGACGCTCGCCCACGCCCTTGAGGAACTGCACGGGCATGTCGAGCGTGATGCGCGGCGTGCTGGCGAGTCGGTCGTCGCGTCGAACGGCCACTAGTCACTCCTACCGGATGACGAGAACGCGCCCCGTATGCCCGCCACCATACACGATGGCAAGACGCGGCGCGCGGGCGATTACTCCTCCAGCAGTTCCCGCGCGAAGTCGGCGGCGTCGAACGGTTCGAGATCCGCCAGCTGCTCGCCGACCCCGATGAACTTCACCGGGACGTCGAGCGCCTCGTGTACCGCGATCACGATCCCCCCGCGCGCCGTCCCATCCAGCTTGGTCACGACCAACCCGGTCACCGGAACGGCATCGGAGAAGGTGCGCGCCTGGACGACCGCGTTCTGCCCGATCGTCCCATCCAGCACGAGGAGCGTCTCGTGGGGGGCCTCCGGGAGGCGGCGCTTGATGACGCGCGCGACCTTCTTGAGCTCCTCCATCAGGTTGTCGCTGGTGTGCAACCGCCCGGCCGTGTCGACGATGACAACATCGGCGCCTCGCGTCACGCCGGCGTCAATCGCGTCGAACGCCACCGCGGCGGGGTCGCTCCCGGCCTTTCCGCCAACGAACTCGGCACCCGTTCGCTCCGCCCACACGCGCAGCTGGTCGATGGCGCCGGCCCGGAAGGTGTCGCCGGCAGCGACGACGACCCTCTTTCCTTCCTGCCGGAAGCGATGGGCGAGCTTCCCGATGACGGTGGTCTTGCCCGCTCCATTCACTCCGATGACGAGGATCACCGTGGGGGCCGTGGGGGCCACGGCGAGCGCCGGGTTGGCATTGCCGGTGCGGAGGGCGGCCTCGACGCCTCCCCGCAGCGCCTCGAGGAACTCGTCGTGCGTCTTCACCTTGCCGCGTTGCGCCTGGCGGTCGACCTCCTCCACCAGCCGCAAGGTCGTGGCGACGCCGAAATCCGCCTCCAGCAGCAGTTCCTCGATCTGCTCGAGCGACCCCTCCCGCGCCCCCTTGCGAACGAGCGCACCGACGTCGGTGAGTGCGATATCCTTGATGCGCTGCCACAACGACCGCTTGGGAACGTCGCCGGAGCGCCGAAAGAGCCTGGCCATGGACGTAAGGTAAGGGGTCAGGGCGCAGACCGGGCGCCCCGTGCCCACGTCCGCTACCGCAACCCGATGCGCCGGCGCGTCAGCCACTCGGCGCACAGCGCCAGCAGGGCCGCGGCGAACAACCAGGAGACGTCGCGAGCCCGTGGCGCCTCACCATGCGTCGTCCCGCTCCCGATGGCCCCCTCCTGCACCGTCCGGCGCCGCGGCAGGAGCTCCGCCGAGGGATTCACGACCAGGAGCGAGGCCCCTCCGGGAGTAAGCACGTCGTACACCCCGGGCGGCGGGGACGCCTGCAACGTCACCCCATTTCCGGCGCCGAAGCGAAGGACGAGCGAGTCGCCGGTGGCGGGCCCTCCGCGCCTAACGATCGTCCCACGCACGGTGCTGTCGCCCCCCGTCCCGCGCCGCCACTGGACCTCCTCGCCGGCGCGCACGGCGCCCCGCACCGGGAAGGCCGCGCGCGCATCCGAGCGCTCTCCCGCCAGCCAGTCGAGGATGCTCCCCCACACCGCCGTGAACGCATCGTTCCCCGCCCCGCCGCGAAAGCGCCACCGCCAGAAGCCCGAGGCCCCGGCCACGATCACGCGGCGCGGCCGTTCCCATCCGACGATGGCCACACGCTGGTCCAGGCGCCGGGAGCGGCGCGTCTCCAGCACGTCGAACTCGGCGTTAGGCGGGAGCGCGGGCGACACGTCGAGTGGCGGGAGCGAGTCCCACTCCGTCCCGCTCAGCGGGGTGCTCATCGGCGAGAGCGGTGCCCCGGTGGCGAACCACTCGCCCTGCGTCGCCGCCGGCGGCGCCACCAGGGCCAGCGCCCCGCGCGTCACCGTGCGCGGGGGGCCGAACATCGCCGTGTCGCCGTGCAGTACGACCACCGGCGCGTCCCGCACCGCCCGTCGCACGACCTCCTCACTCACCGGCTGCAACGCCTGGTCCTCACGCCACTGCCCCGGCGCCACCCGAAAGTACGCGCGCGTCGGGAGGAGGACGGTACCGCGCAGGAGGGCCGCCAGCTCGCGCGAGTCGAGGTCGGGGGAGGTCGACACCAGCACCGCCGCAGCCCCTGTCGTCAGCTCGAGCACCGCCGACGCTGCATCGTTCTTCGGCTCGACATCACCCCTGGTCTCGATCACCGCCCGAAGTTCGGCCGGCGCCGTCCCCATGGGGGCGACGAACTTCATCGACACCGCCCGCTCCCCCTGGGGCGGGAGCGCCTCGAACGGAAGCGAGGCCACCCGGCGCCCCGACAACTCGAGCCGCAACGTCCCGGCCGACGCCCCGCCGCTCCCGCCAGCCACGGTGACGCGCACGTCCACCGTGTCGCCTGCGGCGGCCACACGCGGCGCCCGCACATCGACCACCGCCGCATCGCTCCCACTGGCAGCGGGGCGAATCACCACCCGCGAACCAGCGGGGACGGCGCGAAGCGCATCCGGATCGTCGATCTCGCCATCGGTGAAGACGACCAGCGGTCGCCCGGCCGCCATGGCTCGCTCCGCCGCCGGGCGCACCCGCGAGGCCTGATCGGCACTCGTCACCACTCCGCCGCCATGACGAAGCGAATCGCCGAAGACGAAGAGCGAGTCGCCGGCTTCTTCACGCGCCGCGCGCGCCGCGGCGGCGAAGGCAGCGGTGTCCCGCCCCCTCCCCCACGACGCCGAGACATCGAGCGCGACAAGCGGCGGCGGAA
>DAIESF010000222.1 GCA_027346425.1 Gemmatimonadota bacterium
TTCCCCCAGCTCACCGCCTCGGCCGGCGTTGCACCTGACAGCCCGCCGGTGTCGGGGCGGGCGTCGGTGATCTGCAGGAAGAAGTCGTGCCCCTTCTCGTCGATGCCGAGGACTTCCTGGATCTGCGGCTCGGTCTGCAGGGCGAAGTTCTTGGGACTCCCGCCGCCGAGGATGCAGATGGCGCTCTTCCCTCCCGACCGCTTGGCGTTGAGGACGATCGACGCCGTCTCGTTCACATCGAGGTTGGGGTCGATCGTGCACTTGTTTCCGTCGAGCGAGAGGGCGGCGATGTTCATCCCGATCGACGAGTCGCCCGGCGACGACGTGTAGATCGGGACGCCGCACGTATACGCCGCGCTGAGCAGTGACTTCTGTCCGATCCCCAGCGTCCGCTCGCGCTCTTTCACGTACTTCCCGCACAGGTAGTGGAACTCGGCGCTCGACATGGCGCGCTGGAATTCCTTCCCCTGGACCACGGCGCGGAAGAAGGCGTCGGTGGAGAGGAGGACGTCGTAGTCGAAGAAGATGTCGTAGATCCGGACGACCCCTTCCTCGCGCAGCATGACGTCGGACGTCTGCGGGTTGCCGCGGTGCATCGACAGGCCGAGGCCGAAGTGCGTGTCGTGGTAGAGATTCGCACCGGTGGAGATGATCCAGTCGACGAAACCGGCCTCGATGAGCGGGATGACCGCTGACATCCCCAGCCCCGCCGGGGTCAGCGCCCCCGTCATCGTCAGGCCGATGGTGACCGACGGATCGAGCATCTTCTCCGTGAACAGCTGGCAGGCCTCGCGCAGCCGCCCGGCGTTGTAGGCGAGATACGTCCCCTCGATGAGGTCGACGATCCGTTCCTTGCCGTTGATCTTGCGCGGATCGATGCGCCCGCCGCGCAGGAAGCGATTCCCGCTCCCGCTGACGTGCGCCTTCCCGGACTTCTCGCGCGCCTCAGCCGCCTTCTTCTGCGAAGACTTAGGCCCCGACGCCGACGCTCGCTTCACCGTCCCGCCAATGCGCGACGCCTTGAGCCCGAGCGCCCGTCCCGCACTCGCCTTCCCGGCGTCTCGGCTTCCCGTCTTCCTGGTACTCAAAATTGCCCCTCCAGCCGCCCACGGGCGGCGCTGAGTTGTGCCTCGTATGCGGCGATCACCGCCTGTGCCGCCTCCTCGGGATCGTCGGTCACCAGCATGAGGTCGATGTCGCCCGGGGAGATCTTTCGTTCCCCGAGCACCCGCGACTGGATCCAACGAATCAGTCCGGCCCAGTAATGGCGGCCGAAGAGAACGACCGGGAACTGGTAGATCTTCCCCGTCTGGATGAGGGTCAGTGCCTCGAACAGCTCATCCAACGTCCCGAACCCGCCGGGAAAGATGATAAACGCATTGGAGTACTTGATGAACATCGTCTTCCGCACGAAGAAATAGCGGAAGTTGATGAGGGTATCGACGTAGGGATTGGCCCCCTGCTCGAACGGAAGCTCGATGTTGCAGCCGATGGAGCGCCCGCCGGCGAGCTTGGCCCCCTTGTTGGCCGCCTCCATGATCCCCGGGCCGGCCCCGGTCAGGATGGCAAAGCCGGCCTCGGCCAGGAGGCGCGCCGTCTCCTGCGCCGCGACATACTGCGGGTCGTCCGGCCCGGTCCGCGCCGAGCCGAAGATCGTCACCCCCTTGTTCACGTCGGCGAGCGTATCGAAGCCCTCGATGAACTCCCCCTGGATGCGCATGACGCGCCATGGGTCGGTGCGCCGGAAGTCGGCCTGCCCCAGGCCATGCTGCAGGAGCTTGGCGTCTTCGGTGAGGGGGAGCGGCTCGCGGATGGAGGCGTCGATGACGCGGTGGGCGCCGCTGGTGCGCGCGCTCGATGCCTCGGACGGAGGCATTCGCCCGGCGGCGCGGTGCCCCGACTCGGTGCGCTCACGCAGCCCTTCGAGCGCTTCCTTCCCGGCGTCGAGCAGGCGCTCGGGGTTGGTTGGGCGACCTGATGCGGAGCGGCTCTCTCGTCGAGGTTGCTTACGCTTCGCCATCGAGTGGTTAAGATCGTGGAGTGTGAATGCGCAACACGCGCATGAGCTTAGCGTATCACGCAGGGGGGCGGAACGGCTGCACGTCGCCCCTGACTTCATACCTCGCGCTCCCGCCGCCGTTGCCCGTCATCATTCTCGTGGCCGATGGTGCCCGTCCCGACACGCTGCGCGCAGCGATGGCGGGGGGGGCGCTGCCACACCTCTCGCAGCTTGCTGCTGAGGGGGGGATGCACACGGTCACGACCGCGTGGCCTTCAGTGACGGGGGTGGCGTATACCCCGTTCCTGATGGGCCGCTTCCCGGGGAGTGTCGGCCTTCCGGGGCTGCGCTGGTTCGACCGCTCGCGTGGAATCGGGCCCTGGATGGCGTACGCGCGCAGCTACGTCGGCTGGGGGATGCGGCACGTCGATCGCGATCTCGCGATCGACGCGCCGACCGTCTTCGAACTGGCCGACTCGTCGCTGGGGGCGCTCGCGGTGATCGGGCGAGGGCTCCCGCATGCTTGTCGCATCGGGCGCGGGGCACGCTTCGTGTCGCGCGCGGCGACGACGCACTTCCGCGGCGACGTGCGCGGATGGCTGGCGATCGATCGCGACATCGGGCGCGAGGTGGTGCGCCGGGTGCGTCGCGACGCCCCTGAATTCGTATTCGCCGCGTTCACCGGGATCGACAAGACGTCACATGCCACCGGCCACGATGGTTCGCCGGTGCGCGAGGCGATGCGCACCCTGGACGACGTCGTCGCCGAAATCCGGCATGACGCCGAACGCGCCGGGCGGTGGGAACAGACCCACCTCTGGATCGTGAGCGATCACGGGCACTCCCCGGTGCAGCATCACGACGATCTGGCGGTGCTCGTGGGCGAGGAGTGGGGCTTCCGCACGCTCGCCCATCCGTGGACTGTGGGAGCGGGGCACGAGGTTGCGGTGATGGTGAGCGGCAATGCGATGGCCCACGTCTACCTCGAGTTGGAGCGCCGCGTGCGCCCGTTCTGGCCGGCGCTGGCGCCGCGATGGGAGGGAGTTGCCGCGTCGCTGCTCTCCCGCGCGTCGGTGGACCTGCTGGTCCTTCCACACACACCGGGGATGGTGGAGGTGCGCGCGCGTGACCGCGGGTCGGCGATGATCTCCTTCGACGATGGTAGCTACACGTACCGGCCGTTGGACGGCGACCCGTTAGGCATCGGCGCGGTGGAGGGAGCCGGAGGGCGTGAGGCATACGACGCGACCGTCGACAGCGACTATCCCGACGCGCTGGTGCAGATCGCACACCTCGCCGCCTCGCCGCGCGCCGGCGACATCCTGCTCTCCGCGGCGCGCGGCTGGGATTTCCGCGAGCGGTACGAGCCAATCCCCCACCGTTCGGCGCACGGCGCGCTGCACCGCGACCACATGCTGGCCCCCCTGGTGGTCAATCACGCCGTCTTGCAACCACCTCGCCGCACAGTGGACGTGATGCCAAGTGCGCTCGCGGCGCTCGGCGTGCCCATCCCCGACGGGCTGGATGGCGAGAGTTTCGTGAGCGAGGCAGGGAACCTTGCGCTCATCAGCGCCGGGTGAGAGCGTTGCGCGGTCACCGGGGGGGCGCACGATCCCCGGGGCCACTTCAACCTACGAGGCTACGATGACCACACGCCGGTTCGGTGCGCTTGGCGCGACGCTGCTGCTCGTGCCGTTGTTGGCGGCGTGTGGTGGCGGAGGAGCGAGTGGGACCGCGACCCCGCAGACCGCGGCGACCCCCTCGCGGGGCAACTCCAACCTCATCGTGGCTGCCGAGATTTCAGCGGCGGGGGTGACCAACGCGCTCGAGGCGGTGCAGCGACTGCGCCCGGCGATGCTGCGCGGGAGGGCCTCGCAGGGCTTCTCCGACACGCAGTCGAACGCCGGTATCGTGGTGTACGTCGATGGCATCCAGGCCGGCGGCGTGTCGACGCTGGCCAACGTCTCGGCGATGGACGTGAAGGAGATCCGTTTCATCAACGCCTCCGACGCCACGACCCGATTCGGCACCGGCCATCCGATGGGCGCTATTCTGGTGGTGACGAGGAAATAGGCTCGAGAAGACGAGAAGACGAGAAGACGAGAAGACGAGAAGACGAGAAGACGAGAAGACGAGGGGTGTCGGGCGATCGCGCCGGCTCGTTGCCGGACTTCCACCAAACGACGTGCCTACGGCACGACGGACGGGTTTGGCTCGTAGTCGGCGACTGACTTCGAGTTGGCGATGTCCGAGACGTCGATCACTTGCAGGCGTCCATACGCGCGCCCGGCCGCAGCGTCCTTGGCCCCCTTCACCCCCGACGCCGGGAAGACCTCGACGGCGATGCAGACATAGTTCGTGTGGCGCCAGGCGGTGTGCGTGCCGCGGATGAAGCCCGGGCCACCCACTGCCTCCACGTCTCGATAGCAGAAGTTGAGGTCGTACTTGTACTGCGACACCAACTGGGGTCGTTGATGTCGATGACATGCATCGCCCCGGTGCCGTCGTTGGTCAGGTAGGCGTACTTGCCACTCGGGTGTATCCAGACTTCCTCGGTGGTGAAGCGCGTGCGCGGGAGGCGGCCGACGACGGGGACGGTGACGGCCGCGCTCCCCGAGGCCCCGGTAATCATCGCCTTCCCGGCGCGGGCGCCGACGACCATCCCATCGGGGTCGACGCGCGCCACGTTAGGTGCCGACGCCATCGATCGCCCTGCCCGCGGCATCGAGTGCCTGTTCGGAGCGCCGAAGCGTGTCACCGGCCACGATAGGCGACTGTCACGAGACAGGCGAGCGGGGGCGAGGCGAGGCCGCCGGACCCTTTTCCCGTTCCGGACGTACACGAGGCAGCGCCCGCCGCCATCTTCCGATCATGCGCCCCATCCTCCTGCTCGTCGCCGCCCTCCCGCTCCTCACCGTCGCTGCCCGCGCACAGGTGATGGAAGTCCGCCCCGTCACCCCCGAAGCTGCAGCGCCCCGCCTTGGGGCGCTGCGCGACAGGCAGATGGCGTTCGAGGCATACCGGCGGGGACATCTCCCGCGCCTCAACCTGAGGGGAGGCGGGGCGACGAAGTGTGACGAGCAGGTAGGGCGCTTCTGCTACTGGTACGACGAACGCGAGCCCCCTGCCCCGGAGGAACCCGCCGGCATCGGCGCGGAACGCGCGAAGTTCGTCGCCCTCCTCGACTCGACCTATCGCGAGTTTCCGGACGATCGCTGGACGTCGGGGCAGCTGATACGGTACCTGACGGAATCGGGGCGGCGCGAGGACGCCGTGCGCGCGGCGGCACGGTGCCAGGTAGGCGGGTGGTGGTGCGACGCCCTGCAGGGATTCGCGCTGCATGAAGCCGGGCGGTACGCCGCCTCCGACAGCGCGTGGAGCCGGGCCCTGGCAGGGATGGACGAGCGGCAGCGCTGCGAATGGCGCGACCTCAAGCTGGTGCTCGACGACAACCTGTTGCGCGAGTATCGCGAGATGGGATGCGCGCAGCGCGAAGCCTTCGAGCGACGGGTCTGGTGGCTGGCCCGGCCGATGTTGTCGCTGGCGGGAAACGACGCGCGCACGGAGTTCCTGTCGCGCCGGCTGTATACGTCGTTCGTCGAGGACGCGCCGTCGGTGTACGCGATGGGATTCGACGCCGACGAGCGTGAGCTGCTGTTGCGCTACGGGTGGCCGCGCGCCTGGTCGTATCACGACGTGTACGTCTCGGGGCGCGGGTCCCAGAAGGTGATCACCGGTCATGAACCGACACCAGCGCCGCCGATGCTGCCGGTGGCGGCGACCGTGCGCAATCCCGCGCTGTCCGACTCGGTGGGGTGGCGCGGCAAGGGACTCCCCGGCGTTCGCGCGCGCTACGCCCCCGACGTGGCGCGACGCCTCCTCCCCCTCATGCACCAGTCGGCGATCTTTCGCCGCGGCGACTCGGCGCTCGTCGTGATGGCATACGACGTGAGCGGGGATCGGGCCCTGGCCGGCGCGGCCGCGGCCCCCGGCGAGATGACGGCTGCCCTCGTCCTCACCAAGGGCGAGGAGTCCGACGCGACGATCGTTAGGCTCCCGACGCCCGGTGTGCGGGGAACGATCTCGGCCCTCACGTCATGGGGGCCGATGCTGATGAGCGCCGAGGTGGGTGCACGACGGCAGCAGGTGCTGGCCCGCGCCCGCTACGGGATGCGCGCCACCGACTCGCCGGGGTCGCGCGTAAGCGTCTCCGACCTTCTCCTCTTCGACCCCCACGACGGGATGCCACGTACCCTCGATGACGTGATTCCGCACGCGCGGGCATCGCAGGTGGTGCCAGAGGGGGCGAAGGTCGGAATCTACTGGGAGACGTACAACACGAACCCGGGGGGCGAGGGGATCCAGGTCTCCATCACCGTGGCGCCAGAGGACCAGGACGAGGGGGGATGGATGCGGCGCGGCCTCACCGCGCTCCGCCTGGTGCGCGAGGTGCAGCCGGTGACTGTGGGGATGAGTGACGTCTCGGCACGCGGACGCGGCTACACTCCTCGAGCCGTCGTCGTCGACCTCGCGACGCTCAAGCCGGGGCGCTACCTCATGCAACTGGAAATCGTCGCCGAGGGGACGATTCCCGTGCGCGGGGAGCGAGTGCTGACGGTGCGAGGGCGGTAGATTCCCCCGGGAACGCCTCCCTCGTCCCCGCCGCGATGACCGCCAGTATTTCCCCGGGCCAGCTCCCCACCTTCGCCGACATCGAAGACGCGGCGCGCCACATCGGCGTCGCGTGCATCGTCACCCCGCTCCTCGAATCACCGGTGATCAACGCGCAGGTGGAAGGGCGCGTGCTGGTGAAGGCCGAAGGGCTGCAGCGCACCGGCTCCTTCAAGATGCGCGGGGCGTACAACCGGATGCGCCTCCTGACCGACGACGAACGCAGCCGCGGCGTGGTGGCCTACTCGTCAGGCAATCATGGGCAGGCGGTCGCCTACGCCGCCCGCATGCTGGGGACCACCGCGGTCGTGGTCATGCCAGCCGACGCCCCCCGCACCAAGGCCGAGAAGACGAAGGCGCTCGGCGCCGAGGTGATCTTCTACGACCGACAGCGCGATGACCGGGTGGCGATCGGCAAGCGACTCGCCGATGAGCGCGGGCTGGTCATGGTCCCCCCGTTCGAGGATCGCTTCGTGATGGCGGGGGCGGGGACGGTGGCGCTGGAGGCGGTGCGGCAGGCGCAATCGATGGGGGTGTCGTCGGTCGACGCCATGATCGCCTGCTGCTCTGGCGGCGGATTGGCAGCCGGGTGCGCGATCGTCATGCACGAACTCCTCCCCGACGCCGAGCGGTTGGCGGCGGAGCCGGTGGGCTTCGACGACACGGCGCGCTCCCTTGCAGCCGGCGAGCGTGTGAGCAATACGCTGGGGGGACACTCCATCTGCGACAGCGTGCTCGCCCCCATGCCTGGCGCGTTGACGTTCGAGGTGAATCGCCGCTTGCTGACCGGCGCGGTGGCGGTAACCGACGCCGAGGTCATCGACGCGATGCGCACCGCATTTCGCGAGTTGGGGCTCGTGGCCGAGCCCGGAGGGTCGGTGGCCCTGGCGTCGGTGCTCAGCGGTCGCTACGCGGCGCGAGGCAAGACGGTGATCGTGACGCTGAGCGGGGCCAACGTGGACCTCGACGCGGCGCTCCGCTGGATGGCGGAGGGGGGCACGACGTGATGGGGGCGACGAGGCGCGCGGCCCGCGACGCTAGACGCTTCTTCCCGCGCGAGCGACGACGACGCTGATGTTGTCGGTCCCGCCGCCGGCGAGGGCCTGCGCGACGAGTGCTTCACACGCCTGCGCAGCGCTGGTGTGGGCGCGCAGGAGGCGGGCAATATCCTCGTTCGGCACGTGCTTCGTGAGGCCGTCGCTGCACAGGAGGAGGGTGTCGTCCGGCTCGAGGTCGATGAGCCCCACCACCGGATTCACCTCCGCGCTCCCCACTGCGCTGGCGAGCGTGCGTCCCATTGGCGAGGCCGCCGCCTGGTCTTCGGTCATCGCGCCGGAATCGACGAGATACTGCCCGAACGTCTGGTCGCGGGTGAGCTGGAAGAGGCGTTCCCGTCGCAGGTAGTAGGCGCGCGTGTCGCCGACGTGCACGATGTAGGCGCGGGGTGACACGAGCATGACCATCGTGAGTGTCGTGGCCGGGGCCCACTCGGAATCGCCATACTCGCGGCGTAGCGACTCGTGGGCGTCGTGGACGGCCGCCTTCATCTTTTCGATGAAGGCCGCCTCCTCTTCCACGTTGAAGCTCTGGTAGCACCCTGTGGCGCGGGCGATGTACTCGAGTGTCGTCTCCACGGCGCGGCGGCTTGCGGTCGCCCCGCCCGCGCGCCCGCCGACACCGTCAGCCACAACCATCAGGTAGGCCTCGGCAGCGGCCAGGCGGCTGTCGAGTCGCCCGGGGTCGAGGTTGGAGGAGGTGACGTGCACCGACTTCCGCATCGTGGCGACGAGGAAGTGGTCCTGGTTCTCGGTCGGCACCAGTCCGGTGTGCGAGAGCCCGGCGATATCGATGGGCCCCAGTTGCTCTGGCTCGGCGCGCGGCGCGTGCTCGGAGGTCGTCATGCCGCTCAATATGCAGGGCAGGCGGGAGTCGCGCCCAGCAGGCCGGGACGAAGGGTGTGGCTAGTCCTCGTCGCGCCCGGGCTCCTTGGGCACTTCATACACCTCGGTGGGGAACTTGAAGGCGGCGGCGAGTTTGGGGTCGCCGTCGTGACCGAGGACCCGCTGCGCGATGTATTCCCCAACGACCGGACCGAACTTGAACCCCTCCGCCTGCCCCACACCGGCAATCCACGCGTTGGTCATCTCGGGAATGTGGTCGATGATGAAGTCGCGATTGATGCTCGACTCGTAATGACACGACCGCGTCTCCAGCAGCGGGGCGCTGGCGAGGATCGGGAAGCGGGCCTGCACGAAGCGGCGCGACCCATCGACGCGCTCCTGGCTCATCCAGCGCCCGCTGGTGTCGGGGTCCTGTTGCGCCATGTCGATCGTGGCATTCATCGCCGCGTTGGATGCTGCCTGCTGCGCGGCCGGTGCGAGTCCGGGTTGCGGCGGCGGGGCGATGGCGCCGCGCACGCGGAAGCCGCGCAGGTCCACCGGAAGGGCCGGCCATCCGGTCACCCCGGGGAAGTTGTAGCTCGGCAGGTTGGGGAAGGTGAAGCGCCGGTCGCCCTCGGGGACGCCGAAGTAGCACACGTAGCCTAACGGGATGCGCATGCGGTTCTCGAGCAGCGCGGGAAACATCTTGCGCAGCCACGGACCGCAGCAGAACAGGTAGCGGTCACCCCGAATCACGGTGCCATCGTCGAGCACCACGCCATCCATTTCCCCGTTGGTCACCGTGCCTGCTCTGGCGCGCCCGATGACCAGCTTCACCCCCTCGCGCTGGGCGATCGCCGCGACCGCCTGCGTCGCCGCTCGCGACCGCACCACACCGGCGTCAGGTTCGGTGATCGCGATCTTGATGTCGTGCGCGTTGATCACCGGCCAGCGCTTCATCACCTCTGCCCCATCGATCACCTCGTGCGGGACTCCTTGCGCCTTCCACAGCTCCAGCGTGCGCTTGACGAACGGCTCCTCCGTCGCGCGGCAGATCACGTCGCCGGTGGTGTGGAAGAACTTCGTCTTGAACTCGGGGGCGTACTCGTCGTCGAAGGCGCGCCAGCGCTGGATGGCGGTGCGCGCCCACGAGGTCCACAGCTCGCCAGCTGCAGCGCGATCGCCATAGGACGAGCGCACGCCACGCGTCTCGTCGCCGCTCGAGGCGCGGGAGTTCCCCGAGCCGTAGGCATCGATCATGGTGACGCGTGCCCCGCGACGTCGCAGGTAGAGCGAGGTCCATCCGCCCCACGCTCCGCCGCCGATCACCACAATGTGCCCGTTGCCCCGTGTGGAGCGCTCAGGTGCAATACCGCGCGCAGGCGCCTGGGCCGGGGCGCCCGTGGCGCATCCGGCGGCCATGAGGGCACCGGCGCCGATTCCGGCCACCCGCAGGAAGTCGCGCCGGTCCATCGGGTCCACGGTCG
>DAIESF010000272.1 GCA_027346425.1 Gemmatimonadota bacterium
CCGCCAGCGTCGTTCTCCTCCCACTCCTCGCGCAGCACCACGAAGGCCGCATTGCTCTCCCGCGCCAGTCGGGTGAGGCGCACGGCCACCCCACGCGGCAATCCCCCGCCCCCGTCGAGCACCACCAGCCCGAAGGCCCCGCTCCGCAACAGGACGTCGGCGCACCACGGTCCAGGTGCCACGGGAGCCCTATCCGGCGGGGATGCCTGACGAGTCGTCGCACGGTCCGCGGCCGTCCCCCCCTCCGCGCGACGGGAGGGCGCCACCGGGGGCGGTCGCACGATCCACAACCGCTCCGATGCCGCCAGGGCCGCCCAGTCGGCCGGGGCCAGGGTCCGGCCGGCGTCGATGTAGGCAACCCATCGTTTGTCCGCGAGCGCTTGGGCCACGATCGCCCGGACCAGCGTCGTCTTCCCGCTCCCGCGCCCTCCCACGATCTCCGTCAGCCGCCCGCACGGGAGCCCGCCGTCCGACAGCGCGGCGTCGAGCGCCGCGATCCCGGTCGACACCCCGTTCCCGGGGACGGGAGGGGGGGCGATGACGGTGGCGATCTGTTGGCGGAGGGTGGCGAGGGACACGGAAGGGCAGGAGACGAGAAGACGGGAAGACGAGAAGACGAGAAGACGCCTAACGAGCAGGGGGTTCCTTGGAGACGGCGGAAACCGAACAAACACCGAAACGCAAGGGCGACCGACAGGCGCACGCGCCCCTCATCCCTGACGGCTCAGGGCGACGGTGTGTGCGCGGGATCCGCCGCCAAACCTACCAGCGGCTTGCAGTAACAGGTGATGCGCTCGGCCTCGACGAAGCCGAGCGCCTGATGGGCGGCCTGGCTCGTGATGTTGTCGAGCGGGGTGTCCGAGGCGAACTCCCGGCACCCCTGCCGACGGGCCCACGCCTCGCTCGCGGTCACCAGCGCCCGCCCCACGCCACGCCGCCGCCACGCCGGCGCCACGTACCATCCGTCCAGGTAGCCCACGCGCTCGGTGACGCACCCTTCGGCGTACGGCCGGATGGAGAGTTCGACGAAACCGATGATCCCGTCGGGACTGTCGGCCACGAGGCACGCGGCATCGTCGTCGCCCGACCAGAAGTAGCGGGTGATGTCGGTCGCATGCTCTTCACCGGTAGTCTCCGGCCAGAGCGCCTGGCGCATCGCCTGCCACGCCCCGGCGTCCGCGCGCGTGACGGGGCGGATCATGCGTGCGGCACGCCGCCCGCCGGCGGCGTCCCCCCTTCGCCGGGGATCTCGATCACCCCGACCGTGTTCCCGAACGGGTCGCGCACCGACGCCACGCGGATCCCCCCTCCTACCTCCTGCACCTCGCCGGCGGGCACTCCACCGATCGAGAGCAGGTGGGCCAGCCCCTGGTCCACGTTGCGGACGCGCCAGTAGGCCGAAAGCCCGCCGGTCCCTGCCGTCCCCGCCGCCGGGTTGGGGTCGAGCCCGAGTTCGCTCCCCCCGATGTCGAACCCCACATAGAACGGTTCGTCGAAGTACGGCGCGACCCCGGTCGCCTTGGCATACCACTCCTTCGCGGCGGTGATGTCGGGGACGTGCATGATGACGGTGCGCAGGGTCTGGAACATGCTCGAGACGGGTGACGGGTGACGGAAGGAAGCCAAACGTGCTGTTACATCCCCATCTCGTCGGCCGAGGGACCGTAGCTCCCCGGCACCGGGACGTCTTGCAGCCGCAGGTACACGGAGTATTGCCCACGGTGGTGGATGAGGTGGTTCAGGATCCAGGTGCGCGCGACGTCGAGGCGCGGGCTGGTGAAGAGCGTCTTCCCTCCCATGAGCAGCGACCAGGGGCGCATGTACTCCTCGTCCGACATCCCCGCCAGGACGGCGCGCGCCTCGGCGACGTTCTTGTCGAAGGTGGCGAGCAGCCCTTCGACCGACTCGAAGGTGGGGGAGGCGTACGCCGGCCCGCCGACCGGGGCGATGTCGAGTTCCGGCAGGAGCAACCCGGGTCCCCCCCACGACGGGATCTCGGCCAGGTGGCAGGCGAGCGTCCCGAGGGACATCGACTTCGCATGCGGCTTCCAGTCGACCGCGGCGGCCGGGGTGCGTTCGAGGTGCTTGCGGGTGGTGGCGGTTTCGTGGTCGAACTCGGCGACGATGGCGCTGGCGATGGACATGGAAACTCCGTGGTTGGTGAATGACAAACTGGTGACAGCGTGAATGGTGCCTCGGGTCCCCTGGCGGGGGTGACGGGAACTGCGGGGAGGCGTGCCCTCAGACCCCCAGGTCCATCTGGGTGCCCGGTGGTGCGGACCACTGGACGCCGGCGGAGGGCCCCTCGGCCGGCTCTTCAAGGGCGCGGTCTTCCGGGGAGCCATAGCGGATCCCTGCCTTGCGACAGGCACGCTTGAGGAACTGCCGCAGCCCTTCGCGATAGCGATCGGTGATCTGGAAGTGGTTGCCGTAGGCCTTCCGGTAGCGCGGCGCGAGGTCGGGGAACTCGGCGTCGAGCCACGGGAGGTAGCGTCGTCGCGAGGTGACGCGCAGGCGGAGGGCGCAGGCATTGATGTGCGAGGCGCCGCTGGCCGCCACCTCGCGGACGAGTGCCTCGAGGGCGTCGGGGCGGTCGGTGATCCCGGGGAGGACGGGCATGATGTTGATCCCCACGTCGATCCCGGCCTCGCCGAGGCGCCGGAGGGCGCGCAGCCGCGCCTCAGGGGTGGGGGCGCGCGGCTCGATGCGACGGGCGAGGTCGCGATCGAGGGTGATGAGCGAGAGGTGGACGGTGAGGTGCGAGCACTGGGCGATGCGGGCCAGGAGGTCGACGTCGCGGGTGATGAGCGGGCTCTTGGTGATGATCACCAGGCGCAACCGCCGCACCTCGGCCAGCACCTCGAGCAGCTGGCGGGTGACCCGGAAGTGCCGCTCGGCCGGCTGGTACGGGTCGGTGGCGGTCCCGATGACGATCGTCTCGCCCCGTTGCACCGCGCCTAACGACTTGCGCCCGCCCTGCAGCGTGCGGCGCAGCACCTGGGCCGCGTTGCGCTTGACGAAGATCCGCCGCTCGAAGGCGAGCCACGGCGGGAGCTCCTCGAGATCCTCGCCCGGGGAGGCGAGCGACGGGAGGGGGGCGCCATCGGTGAGGAGGAGGGTCCCCTCGCCTCCCGCGCCCATCCCGGCGCCGAACCCCACGCCCGTCTCCCGGCTCCCGTCTCCCGTTTCAGATGCCGCCCGCTCCATCACGAAGCGGTGCGCGTAGCGCGCGTAGCAGTACGCGCAGCCAAAGGCACAGCCGATGTAGGGGTTGATGGACCAGAAGGACATCCCGGTGGTCTCCGGGCTGTTGAGCACCCCGGTGGCGGTGGTGCCGTAGTAGCGGATGTCCTTCTGCGCGCCGACCACCGGATGCCGGGGGGGCGAGGAGAGCAGTTCGGGGAGGGAGAGTGCCTGTTGCATCGTGCCACCGTGTGCCGTGGGAGACTGACCCCGGGGCGATGACAGATACCGAAGAAAACCCGAAAACGCAAGCAGGCAGACGGACGACGGACGACGGGAGACGGGAGGAAATGCGGCAACTCGTTGGCCGGCTGGGGCTTGGAACTGGCCGGCTCATGTGGCACCGCCGTGAACAGGGATGCAGGGTGGGACGAACCGCCTCCCCTCACTCGTCTTCTCGTCTTCTCGTCTCCTACTGCAAAACCGCCCTGTGCTTCTCGAACCACCCCTGCAGCGTCGTCAGCTTCGCCGCCTCGTGGCTCGGGCGCCGGCGGATCCCGTGCGGCTCCTCGGGGACGCGCACCAGGACCGACTCCACCCCGCGCATCTTGAGCGCCTTGTAGTACTGCTCCGACTCCGACATCGGCGTGCGGAAGTCTTCCTCGCCGGTCATGATGAGCGTCGGCGTCTTCACGTGCTTCACCACCGACAGGAGCGAGCGCTTGTCATAGTTCTCCGGGAAATCCCACGGGAAGCCCGGGAACCAGTTGTTGACAGCCATCGGTGCCATGTCGGCGGTGAGGGCGAAGCTCTCCCAGTTGATCACGGGGTAGAAGGCGAGCGCGGCGCGGAAGCGGTCGGTGTGGCCGATCATCCACGCCGTGAGGACGCCGCCGCCACTCCCGCCGGTGACGAAGAGGTTCCTCTCGTCGATGTACCCCTTGGCGATGACCGCGTCCACGCCCGAGTTCAGGTCGTAGAAGTCGTCGCCGGGATAGGCGTGGTGGATGAGGTTCCCGAACTCCTCGCCGTAGCTCGTGCTCCCGCGCGGGTTGGTGTACAGCACGACGAAGCCGTTGGCCGCCATGACCTGCTTCTCCTCGTCGAAGCGGTCGCCGTAGTTGGCAAACGGGCCGCCGTGGATCTCGAGGATGAGCGGGTACTTCCGCTTCGGGTCGAAGCCCGGCGGCTTGATGATCCACCCCTGGATCTTCCGCTTGTCCTTCGACGACTCGTACCAGATCTCCTCCACCGCGCCGAGCGACGTGCCGGCGAGGACGTCGGCGTTGATCGCGGTGAGGACCCGTGGCTGGGGGGGCGCGGTGGCGCCGGGCGCCGCGTTTGGCACCACCGCGACCTCCGACGGGACGGTCGGCGTGCTGAGCGTGTAGGCGATGCTGCCGTCACGCGCAACGGAGAAGGCACCGCCGCTGTAGGCCGAACTCCCGGCGCCGATGTTGCGCGCCATCACGCGCCACGTCCCGTCGAGCGCGACGCGGGCGACCTTGGTGTTGCCGGAGTCGTCGAACACGACGTAGATGGCGCGGGAATCGGCGCTCCACACCGGGGCGGCGACGCTGCGGTCCATGGCGGTGGTGATGGCGCGCTTCCCCGACCCGTCACGGTTCATCACGTACAGCAGCGTGTTCTGGTAGCCTTGCTTGCGGTCGTCGTAGCCGGTCCAGGCGATGAGCTTCCCGTCAGGGGAAACGGCGGGCGACTGGTCGGGGCCGAAGCGGTCGGTGAGGCGGCGCATCGCCCCGGTGGCGACGTTGAAGGCGAAGAGATCCGACTCGCGTGCGTTCCATTCCGGGTTGTCCCCGCGGCGCGCCGCCAGCAGCAATTCGGTGCCGTCGGCGCTCCACGTCACCGCCCCGCCGCCGAACGCCTGCCCCCCGTGGTGGTAGTCGCCGCTGGTCACCTGGCGCGGCGTCCCCCCCTCGGCGGGGACGACGAAGGCGTGCACGAAGCCGCTCGGCAGCTCCCCCAGCTGGTCCTGCCGGAAGACGAGGCGGTCGGTGTACTTGGGGGCGGGCGACCACGTTGCGCCTGGCGGTGGCACGAGCGGCGTCCCCACGACCAGCGGCGCCCGCGGGACCAGCTGCAGGAAGGCGAGCTGCGTCCCGTCGGGCGACCAGGCCGGGGCGCTCGGGGGCTGGCTCCCGTGGGTCACCGCCAGCAATTCGCCCGTGTCCATCCAGCGGACCCAGAGTTGGGCGCTCCCCCCACGGTTCGAGACGAAGGCGAGCCGCGTCCCGTCGCTGGACCAGGCCGGCGACTCCTCGCTGAACTTCCCCGTCGTGATCGGACGGTGTCCCGTCCCATCGCGGCGCACCACCCAGATGTTGCTGTAGCGCCGGTCGGTCATCGGGTCGCTCCAGCGGCGCACATAGGCGATCCAGGCGCCATCGGGGGAGATCGCGGGCTCCGCGGCGTACTCCAGCTGGAACACGTCGGCAGGGCCCAGCCGACGCTCCTGCGCCGCCAGCGGTGGCGCGACCAGGGGGGCGAGCGGCGCGGTGGCAAGCACGAGCCCCAGCAGCGCGGGGGTGAGGGGGGCGAGGGGGGCGAAAGAAGCGAAGGGACGTCGCATGGGAGGAGCGGGTATGGCGGGGGAGTGGCAGGAAGGGGGGCGCGGCCGGGAGCGCGCCTCCGCGCCGACGAACGTGTTGCGCCGCACAGCCTCCAGCAACTTCTGCGGAGGAATTCACGCCGACGAGTCCCCTAAACGCCCCCGACCGATCATCTTTCAAGGGCGGCCCACGCCCGTCGTGGCCTCGACCGCCTTCGCCCCTCCCGTCCACTGGTGAGGACCGGCTAAGGGGGGTGACTGCCGGGGATCCGGCGGCGCCCGGGGCCACCTGTCGCGCGTGAAACGCACGGCCGCCTGCACCGTCGCTCAACAATCGCATGTCCGCACTCACGCCCTTCACGGACCTTCAGGATATCGCCAAGGCCGTCACGCACCGCCAGGTCTCGCCCTCCGACCTCGTGCGCGACGTCCTCGACGCCATCGCCCGCCACAACCCGTCGCTCAACGCGTACATCTCGGTGTCGGCCGATGCCGCGCTCGAGGCGGCCCAGCGCGTGGAGAAGTGCGTGGCCCAGAAGAAGGATCCGGGCCCGCTGGCCGGCGTTCCGATCGCCATCAAGGACCTCCTCCTCACCGCCGACTCCCCGACCACCGCCGGCTCGAAGATCTTCGGCGACGGAATCCCCGCCGGCGAGGATGCGCTGGTGGTCAAGCGCCTGCGCAAGGCGGGGGCGATCGTGCTCGGGAAGACGAACCTGCACGAGGTCGCGTTAGGCGTCACGTCGGTGAACGAACACTTTGGCCCGGTGCACAACCCGTGGAATGCCGAGCACGTCGCCGGCGGGTCGAGCGGCGGGTCGGCGGCCGCGGTCGCCGCCGGGCTCTGCGCCGCAGCGGTGGGGACCGACACCCGCGGCTCGATCCGCATCCCCGCCGCCTGCTGCGGCGTGACCGGCTTCAAGCCGACGTACCAGCTCCTCCCGACCGAGGGGGTCGTCCCGCTCTCGCCTTCGCTCGATCACGTGGGGCCCATGACCCACACCGTGGCCGACGCCGCCCTCATGATGGGGGCGATGATCGGGACCAAGCAGGCGTGCGAGCGCTTCACCAAGGCGCTCCGCGCCAGCAGCAAGGGATTGGTCATCGGGATCTCCGAGTATCACCTGCGCGACCTCGATGACGAGGTCGCCAAGGCGATCGACAAGGCGCTCAAGACGCTGCGCCCGCTGGTGAAGGAGATCCGCGAAGTGGAGATCCCGGCGCTCGAGGGGGCGCAGGAGGCGTCGGCGGTGATCACCGGCGCCGAGGCGATCGCCTATCACGACCGCTACCTCAAGCAGTCGCCGTCGGCCTACGGTCCGCTGGTGCGCAAGCGCATGGAGGCGAGCTACAAGCTCTCGGCGCTGGAATACCTCAACGCCATGGCGACGCGCGAGGCGGTGCGGGCCGGCTTCGCCCAGATCTTCACCGAGGTCGACCTCCTCGTCGGGGCAACGCTCCCCGCGCTCCCGCCACGCATCGACGAGCACACGGTGCACATCAACGGCAAGGAGGCGAACACGGTCGACGCCTTCACCCGCTTCAATGCCCCGCAGAACCTGGCCGGCCTCCCGGCGCTCAGCATCCCGTGCGGGCTGGCCAAGGGACTCCCGATCGGGCTGCAGATCTTCGGGCCGGAAGGGGGCGATGACGCGGTCCTCTCGCTCGGGGCAGCCTTCCAGCGTGAGACGCACTGGCATCAGCGCCGCCCCCCCATCGCGCGCTGATCGCCGGGCAGGGTCACGGGCCCCGGCGATGGGGCCCGCAACTGTGTGACCCGTGGTGCGTACTATACTTCCGACCACCGACCGATCACCCACTCGTCAGCCTGCGATAGTCATGACCGCGTCGCCCCTGCTCTCCGACATCGAGATCCAGCGCGAGCTGGGATCCCTCCCCGGCTGGGCGCGGCGCGGCAATGCGCTGGTGAAGACGTACGCCTTCGCGACTTTTCCGTCCGGCGTGGAATGGGTGCGACGCGTCGCCGACGTGGCCGAGGGGATGAACCACCACCCGGACATCGATATTCGCTACACGAAGATCACCGTCACGCTCTCCACGCACGACAGCGGCGGGATCACCGGCAAGGACCTCGTCCTGGCGCGCAAGCTCGACGCGCTCTGATCGTCGCCACGGGCGCCCAGCGCAACGGCCCCGGTCATGATGACCGGGGCCGTTGTCGTTACGTGTCGTCGTTAGGTATCCGGCGCGGAGGCGGCGGACCGCCCTTCCTGCTCAGCGGCGCCGTGCCCGGTCGCGCCGTGCCCGGTCGCGCCGTGCTCAGTCGCGCCGTCCGCCGAGGAGGCGGAGGATCGCAAGGAACATGTTGAGCAGGTCGAGATAGATCGCGACCGCGGCCTGCACGTAGTCATCCGGGCCGTAGACGTTCCGAAGGCGCCAGGTGTCGAAGACCAGGAGCCCGCTGAAAACGAGGACGGTCGCCCCCGCCAGCCACAACGAGGCCGTCTGGTTCTGGAAGAACAGGTTCAGGATCGACGTCGCGATCAGGACCCAGAGCCCCACGGTGAAGAACGCCCCAAGCGCCGAGAAGTCGCGGCGCGAGACGAAGGCGTAGAGCGTGAGGACGCCGAAGGCGCTGGCGGTGAGGATCCCCGCCTGCCCGATCACCCCGGGGTTGGTGCGCCCGTACAGGTAGATGATCGGCGAGATGGCCAGCCCTTCCACGAAGGTGAAGAGGAAGACCAGCCCGAGGTTGGCGGGGAAGGCATCGCGGAACTTCAGCGCGAGCATGAGCGGTGCGAACATGCACAGCATCGTGATGAACGGGTGCTGTACGACGCTCTGCATGATCCCCGGCTGCGACATGCCGAAGGCGGCACCGCCGATCGTGACGAGGACGCTGGCGAAGACGAGGAGATACGTGCGGCGCACGAGGGTCGCGCGCTCGGTACCGGTACGAACCGCGACGCCCGGGAAGGGGCGGGCCGAAATGCCCATGTCAGACTCCTGCGGGTGGATTGGACAGGATTGAAGATACCCCGAACATCCGCAGGAGAGCCAGCGCGCGCTCCCCGAGTGCCGTGCCAGTGCTCCGCCAGCGTCTCCGCTAGCGTCTCCGCTAGCGCTTCCGGATCTCCACCGAGCCGTTGACGGTCGACACCTTGAGGCGCCGCCCCCCCTTGCCGATGGTGGCCCGGATGTGGCGCGGGTTGATACGCCCGGTGATGGTCAGCGGGAAGTCGGAGGTGACGCGCCCGTTCACCGTGCGCATGTCGAGTTCGGCGTTCAGGTCGGCCGGGAGTTCGATGTCGATGGAGCCGTTCACCGTCTCGAAGTCCAGATCCTCGGTCCCGATGTCGCGCATGCGGACCTCGATCCCGCCGTTCACGGTGGTCGCCCGCACCGGTCCGCCCGTGGAGTAGGCGGTGATGCTTCCATTCACCGTGGAGGCGTCGACCTCGGAGGTGGCCCCGTCGATCTGGATGCCGCCGTTGATCGAGCTGCTGACGAGCTTCACCCCGTCCGGCAGGTGCACGGTGAACTCCACCGACACCTCGTTGCGGCGGTTCCACCCGTCGTTGCCACGCGTGCGGTAGCCGTCCTCGTCGCACGTCGTGTTCTCGTTCCAGATGGCGCAGATGAGGACGTCGTCGTTGGCGAGCTTCTTCACCTCGATGCGGACGTCGTCGCCGCTCCCGCGGCGCACCTTCTTCTCGGCCGTCACCTCGGCCTTGTCGCCCGACGCGTGGTCCACGCGGATGGCGCCATTGAGGTTGCGGACATACAGCCAGCGTCCGCGGGGGATGCGCCCTTCCCACGAGAAGTCGGAGCTCCCTTGGGCGTGGAGCGGGGCGGCGACGGTCGTGGCGGCCAGCAGGGTGGCGAGCAGGGTGGTGCGCAGAACGTGCTTCACGGGAGGTCTCCTATGCCTAACGCTTGCGGATGATCAGGTCGCCGCTGAAGCTCTCGGCGATCACGCGGGCGCCGCCATTGCCGACGCTGAATTCGAAGCGGCGCGGGCGGCGCGACGCGCGGTCGCCCGGCTGCAGTGTGATGGGGAAGTCGGAGTCGAGCTCCCCGCTGAACGTCTCCACCGAGAACCTGGCGTTGGCCGAGGTGGGGATGGTGAGCTGGATGTCGCCGGAGTGCGAGTGGAATTCGTAACGGCCGTCGGCCGACATGTCGCCGGAGAAGGTGACTTCCCCCGAGGTCGTGGAGGCCTCGACGTCGCGCGAGGTCACGTTGGTGAGGACCACGTCGCCGCTGGTCGTCCCGGCGTGCAGCTCGCCCTCGGCGTTCTCCAACTCCACGCTCCCCGAGACCGACGTCGCGTCGATGCTCCCCTTGAGGGCGCGCCCGGTCACGTCGCCCGAGATGGAGCTCAGCTCGATCCGGCGCGTGGCGTCCTCGACTTGCACGTCACCGCTCGTCGAGGCGGCTTCCACCTCGCCCCCCGTCCCCTTCACGGTGACATCGCCCGATGTGCTCCGGGCAATGACCCGCACCCCACGCGGGACGGAGACTTCGTAGCGGGTCTCGCCGCGGTCGCGATTCCCCCACATCGACCCGCGCCCCTCGACCTCCAGGGTGATGCGCGACGACGTGATGTCGAGCGAGAGGTTCCCGCGCTCGCTCGTCGCCTTGATCTGCGCCTCGCGGCGGCTCCACCCGTTCACGATGATGTCGCCGGCGAGGTTCGACAGGTCGATCGTCCCGTCGGGGGAAAAGGCGACGGTGGTGTCGATGCGGGTGCGCAGCTGCTGCACGTCGTCATCGTCGTCGCGGCGCGAGCGCCGACGGTCGTCGTCCCAGTTCCAGTTGGGATCGGACTTCCGCTTGCGCTCGAACTCGCGCTCGATGCGGTCGGCCATCAGCGTCGCGTGCTTCTCGACGCGGGCCGCCATCCGCTCGGCGGCGGCGGCAATCTGGTCAGCCATGCGCTCGATGGAACGCTCGCTGGAGCGCTCGCTTGAGCGCTCGCTGGAACGCTCGCTGGAACGCTCGCTGGAGCGCTCGCTCGATTGGGCGCCGGCGACCGCCGGAAGGACGGCGAGCGCGAGGGCCAGGAGTGGGGTGCGTGACAGACGGAACATGGTCGTAATCGTTAGGTGCGGGACGGGAGGAGGGCGGCGGTGCGGAGCACGCCGAGCTTCTGCTCCAGCATCTTGTTGAGCTGCGTGGACAGGAATCGCGACGCGGGGTCGGCCTGGAGGGCGCGCCGAGCTTCGGCGATGGCGGAATCGATGGTCGCGAGCGAGGTCTCGAGCACCGCGACGGTGCGCGGATCGAGCTCGTCGCTGCGCTGGGTCAGGACGCCGCGCAGGGCGGCGATCTCGGTGTCGAAGGTGGCCCGCGCCGACGCGCGCGCCGGCCGGCTCACCATCGTGGCGCCGCGTGATGCGCCGGAGGGGGCGATGCCGCGCGCGCTCGCCGGGAGCTCGGACGACGGGGCCCCCGACGGCGACGCAGACGATTCCGCCCCCACCGCTTGGTTGGCGGGAGTGGAGTCGGCGGCCGGAGCGACGGCGACCGTCGATGCGGCGCTGCGTGAGGTGACGACGTACGTCCCGATCGCGGTGATTCCGACCAGCCCGGCCGCCAGGGCGCCCATGCGCAGGCGGTGCCAGCGGGCGGACCCGATGCGGGGAGAACGCTCCGCGGTACGCGCGACGGCACGCTCGGCAGCGCGCGCGGCGAGGTCGATGACCGGCGTGCCGGGACGCGTATCGAGACGGGATTCGATCCCCGCCCAGAGATCGTGCGACGGGGCGAGCCCCGGGAGCGCGGCCGCGTCGCGTGTGATACGCTCGAAGTCGCGTACCAACGCCGAGCAGGCGGGACATCCCGACAGGTGCATTTCGATGGCCGCCACCGACGAGTCGTCGAGCGCTCCTTCGAGATAGTCGCCCAGTCGCTCGTCCAGTTCGGCGCAGGTCAGGTTGCGATCAGTCATCGGTTCAGTGCCTCTCGTAACAGGTGCCGGGCGCGGTGCAGCTGCGCCTTGCTCCCACCCGCGGTGATGCCGAGCATCTCCGCGATTTCCTCATGCTTGTAGCCCTCCACGTCGTGGAGGACGAACACCTTCTTCGCGCCGCGTGGAAGGAGCGCGATTGCTGCTTCCAGGTCGATCGAGGCGCCGGGGGCCGAGGTCGAGGCTCCCTGCGGGAGCTGGTCGATCAGGTCACCATCATCCTCGAACCGCGAGCGGGTCCTGCCGTCGGTCTTCCGGGCGTTGAGGACCACGTTCACCGCCAGCCGGTGGAGCCACGTGCCGAAGGCCGAGTCTCCCCTGAAGAGGGAGAGCTTGTCCCAGGCGCGGACAAAGACGTCCTGCGTGAGCTCCTCGGCGTGCGATCGGTCGTGGACCATTCGCACGCAGATTGCGAAGACGCGGTTCACGTGGGAGTGATACAGCCGCTCGAACGCCCGGCGGTCGCCAGACGCGGCCAGAGCCACGTCGGAGGCGTCGGTCGCTACGGGGAGGGGGGTCGGTTCCAGGGAAGCCGCCGTCACGATCGAACCAGTCGTCGCATACTCAACGGATGAGATAGCGGGGGCGACTGGAAGGTTTGAATGGGGCAGAGGACGAGAAGACGAGAAGACGAGAAGACGGGAATCGGGGGCGCGGTGCAGTGGCGACAGCGCTCAGACTCCTAATCCCGCATTCCCTAGCCTTCTTTTCATCTTTCGGCTGCGTCCTTTCCCTACGGGGTCCCGGTGCTGCGAAGTTGCAGGAGGAGCGTCTCGAGTTCGGCGACGGTGTGCACGACGTGCTTTGGCTCCGCCTGCATCAGGGGCCCGTGCGCCGAGGCACCCCAGGTGACGCCGATCCAGATGACGCCGGCGGCGTTGGCGGCCATGACGTCGAAGGGGGAGTCGCCGATGTAGACGGCGCGCGATGGCTCGTCGCCCAGCTCGCGGAGGGCGAACCAGAGCGGGTCGGGGTCGGGCTTGTGCTTGGTGGTGTGGTCGGCGCCAACCACCACGTCGAAGTGCGGGGCGATCCCCACGTGGATCAGGGAGCGGTTGGCGAGCTGCCCGAACTTGCTGGTGACCACGCCCAGCGTGTGCCCAGCCGAGTCGAGGGCGGCGACCAGGGAGGGGATCCCGTCGTAGGT
>DAIESF010000292.1 GCA_027346425.1 Gemmatimonadota bacterium
AAGGGGTTCTACGCCGAAGGGTTCCCCCGCCTCAGGTTCTCCGACCTGGCCCGGGTGTTCAGGGGGCGCAATGCGCTGCTGGGGGTCGACTATAGAAACTACAAACCACCGCTCAAGCGATTGCTCGCCGGGTATCCACGCGAGAACGTCGCGTGGACCTTCCAGCACCTGCTCGAGCGCGAGGTGGTGAAGTTGGTGAGGCCGCACGTGCCGTCTGGCCGCCCATTGCACCTGGCGCTCGCCGGGGGGGTCTTCGCCAACGTGAAGCTCAACATGGCGTTGTCGCAGGAGTTGCAGCCGGCGTCGATCTACATCTACCCCAACATGGGCGATGGCGGCCTGTGCGTGGGGGCGGCCCTCACGGTTGCCGGCAGCTCGCCGAGCCCCGCCCCGCACATGTATCTCGGCACCTCGTACGACGACGACGAGATCGAGCAGGCGATCGCACGCTACCCCGAGATCTCGGCGACACGCCCGAACGACATGGCCAGCGCGATCGCCGCTGCGCTGGCCGACCACAAGATCGTCGCCCGCTTTGCCGGGCGGATGGAGTTTGGTCCGCGGGCCCTGGGGCATCGTTCCATCCTGTATCACGCCGGCGATCGCACGGTGAACTCCTGGCTCAACAGCCAGCTCAATCGCACCGAGTTCATGCCGTTCGCGCCGATGTGCATCGCCGAGGACGCCTACCTGTACTTCAACCTGCGCGATGGCGAGCGCAGGGCGTGCGAGTTCATGACGCTGGTCGTGTCGTGCACCGAACGGATGAAGTCGGAGTGTCCGGCCGCCGTTCACGTGGACGGGACGGCGCGGCCGCAGTTGGTGCGCTCCGACATCGCCCCGGGGATGTACGACATCCTCACCGCCTATCGCGCGCGCACCGGGTCGTCGGTGGTGATCAACACCTCGTTCAACATGCACGAGGAGCCGATCATCCGATCGCCCGACGAAGCGATCCGGTCGTTCCTCACCAGTCACCTGCACGTGTTGGCGTTAGGCCCCTACCTCGTCAGCGGCGACACGGCGCTCCTCCAGCGGCTCACCCGGGCCGAAGCCGAGCAGGCGCCGGGCGAACTCTCGCCAGCGGTGCTGGCCCGGTGACGCACGCGCGAGGACGGTGGACCGCCATCGCCGGACTCTTCAGGCACGTCACGCGGCAACACATCGTGCTGTTCGTCCTGGCCGTGGCGGTCTATGCGCCGACGGCGCCGTGGGGCACTCCCTACGCCACCGCAGGAAACCGCACGGAGGCGTGGGGCGTCGACGATGAGCCGCCGACCGGCCCCCTCGCCCAGCTGCACGACATCGTCACACCCAAGCACTCGCAGAATCCCAACCTGGGCTACCCCATGCTGCACCCGTTCATGGTGCTGGCAACCTTCGCCCCGTACGTCACGTGGCTCAAGGCAACCGGTGGCCTGGGGACACCGACCGAGGCATACCCGCACGGGTTCCGCGACCCGGTCAAGGCGCTGGCGACGCTGTCGCTCATCGCTCACTTCCTCAGCGTGCTGCTGGCGGCAGGGATCGTCGTCGCCGCGTATGAGACGGGACGCACCTTGTGGGACGAACCGAGCGGCCTGTGGGGGGCAGCCTTCGCTGGATTGGCCTACCCGATGTTCTACTACTCCCGCACGTCAAACGTCGACGTGCCGGTGCTCTTCTACACCGCGCTTGCCGGGATCCCCTTCGCGCGCGCCCTGATGTTCGGCGTCACGCGGCGGCGTGCGCTCTGGCTCGGCTCACTCATCGGGCTCGCGCTCGCCACCAAGGAACCGGCCTTTGCGTCGTTTCTCGGGATCCCGTTCGTGCTGTTGCTCCTGCCGGGGCCGGGAGCGGCCACGCCGCCGTGGCGGCAACGGCACTGCTGGACCGACGCCGCCTGGTGTGCCTTCGCCGTCTTCGCAGGGTATGCCGTCGGCAGCGGGATGTTGGTCGATCCCGGGCGATGGATGGCGCACATCGCCTTCATCCGGGAGCGCAGCGGCGACACGATGAAGGGGGCCGTCGCCTTCACGACTTACTATCCGATGACATGGCAGGGAAACGTCGCGCTCTGCACGCGCTTGACGCAGCTGCTTGCCAACGCCCTGACAGGGCCGGGGCTCGTGCTCGGTGTCATCGGCTTGGTGATGGCCGTCAGGCGCACGCCGCGCGCGGCCTGGTTCGCCGTCACGATCGTCACCTACCTCGCCGTCCTCACCTTGACGGCGCGCGCGGCCCAGCTGCGTTACGTCATGCCGCCGGCGTTCGCCCTCGCCCTTTTCGCCGGCTACGCCGTCCGCCAGCTGCTGGCCACCCGCATCCCCGCGCTCCGCATCGCCGGGGCGAGCGTGGCGGGGGCGACGGTGCTGCTGGCATCGCTGCGTGGCGTCGACCTGACCTGGGCCATGATGCACGACTCGCGATACGACGCGGGGGTGTGGTTGCGGGAGCACGCGAAGCCCGGTGACCGCCTCGATTATTTCGGCTCCGACCAGAAGCAGCCCCCGCTGGAAGCGTACGTCAGTTCGGGGTTCGCCGTGGACTACCTGGGAGGGAACATCAAGGCCCCGCGTGACTCGGCGACCGTGGCCATGGTCATCCGGGGCTGGAACGAGCGACGGCCGCGCTTCGTGGCGCTGATCCCCGATTACACGAGCTACCCCGGAGAGCCATTCGCCGCCACCTGCCCGCCGGAGATCTACGCCCGTCTCGAGGCAGGAGACATCGGCTTTCGACGGGTCGCCTACTTCGAGTCGCCGGCGCTCCTCCCCTGGGTGCGACGCCCTCCGCTCGACTACCCGACGGTGAACCCACCGATCCGGATCTACGAGCGCATCCCCACGGACTCCGACTGATGTCCCGGTTCGGGTGGCACCTCGCGCGACTCGCTGTGGCGGCGGGCCTCATCTACCTTCTCACGTCGTCGGGGATCATTCACTGGGAGGCGGTGGCGCGACTGTTCGAGGCGTGGCCGCTCACGTTGCTCGCCTTCTCGCTCCTCCTCGTCGACTTCGCCGTCACTTCCTATCGCGTCTGTGTCCTCGTGCGCCCGCACGGGTTCGCCATGTCGCTCGGCGACTCGTTGCGCCTGGCGCTGGTCGGCAACCTGTTCGCGATGGTCCTCCCGGTCGCCGGCGGAGATTTCGCGCGGATGTTCTACGCGGCGCGCGACGTGAAAGGACGTCGCTTCGAGGTGGCCACGCTCCTGCTCGTCGATCGCATCCTCGGGCTCCTCGGGCTGCTCCTCCTCCCGCTGCTCGCCATCCCGTTCAACCTCGCGCTGATCGCACGCTCGCGGCCGTTGCAGCTCATCCTGGCGGTGGCGGCGGCAGGGTCGCTGGCCATCCTCGCGGGATTCGCCGTCGCCCTGTCGACGCGGGCGCGCCAGTCGCGCCCGGTCGTGTGGGTCACGAAGCAGTTCCCGATGGGGGGGTACTCGCAGCGGCTCCTCGACACGTTGCAGCTGTACCGCGGGCGCGCCGGCGCGCTGGGATGGAGTCTCGCCCTGGGGCTTGTGGCCCACGTGCTCAGCGTCTTCATCATCTGGCTGCTCATGGCGATCATGTCGGGGCGCGCGACCCCGGCCGCCGTCACCTTCCTGGCCGCGATCGGCTTCACGGCCAACAGCATCCCGCTGACCCCGGGCGGCCTTGGCGTCGGAGAGGCCGCGTTCAATTCCCTCTTCGCGCTCGCCGGCGTCAGGGGGGGCGCGGAGGCGCTCCTCGGGTGGCGTCTCCTCCTCCTCTGCCTGGTCCCGCCCGGCCTCGCGCTGTATCTCGGCGGGCGCCGCCAGCTGATCACGGTGCGCGAACACCCGTGAGCGAGGCGCCCCGACGCCACCGCTAACGCCCCCACTTCCGCGCCCGTAAGTTCTCGCCTCCAAAGGAGGGAACGGATGTCCACGGGTGGCGAAGTCCTGGCGCGCATACTCCAAGCCGAAGGGGTGGATACCGTCTTCGGCATCATCGACGGCACCTACTACGGCTTCTACGGCGCGTTGCACGCGCTCGGGATCCGGCTCATCACCCCGCGTCACGAGACGAGCGCAGCGCACGCGGCGGCGGCCTACGCGCGCCTCACCGGGCGCCTCGGCGTCTGCATGGCGAGCAACGGACCCGGCGTGGCCAACATCCTCCCGGGACTCGTCGTCGAGCAGGCCGAGGGGAACCGGGTCCTCTGCATAACGAGCGCGCGCCGCACGGGGGCGATGTACCCGCTGCGCACGGGGACATACCAGGGGTTCGACCAGGAGGCGGTCGTCGGCGCCTTCGCCAAGTGGAGCCGCGCAGTTCCGAGCTTCGAGCGCATTCCCGAGCTGATGCGCAGCGCGCTGCGCGCCTGCTGGGACGGTCGCCCCGGGGTCGTGCACCTGGATGTCCCCGAGAACCTGATGAACGGCGAGATGCCGGGCGAGGTGCCGTTCCTCAAGCCGTCGGAGTACCGCCGCACCACTCCGGTGGCCCCCGACGCGCAGGATGTCGATCGCGCCGCCGACCTCCTGCTCAAGAGCGAGCTTCCCGTGATCCACGTGGGGAGCGGGGTGATCCACGCCCGGGCGTTCGAGCAGGTGCAGGCGGTCGCCGAGCTGTTGCAGGCGCCGGTGACGACGAGTTGGGCGGCGCGGGGCGCGGTGGACGAGTCGTCGCCGCTCGCCATCCCGATGCCGCACGTCAAGCTCAACACCGTCGTGCGCAATGACGCCGATGCGGCGCTCATCCTCGGCTCGCGCGTGGGAGAGACCGACTGGTGGGGAAAGGCGCCGTACTGGCGCCCCGCCACCGAGCAGCGCACGGTACAGGTGGACATCGACGACGCGATCATCGGCGCCAACAAGCCGGTCGACGTCGCCGCCTGCGCCGATGTCGGCGCCTTCCTCACCGCGCTCGGCGAGCGCCTCTCCGCCAGGCGCAACGAATCCTCACTCGCCCGGCGGCGCGAGCGCGTCGCCGGCTACGGCAAGCACATCAGGCGCTACGCCGCGAAGCTGGATGCGGCGCTGGGCGATGCGAGCCTTCCGATGCACTCGGCGCACGTCCCCTCCGCGGTACGCGACCTCTTCCCCGCTGGGAGCCCGCTCATCGCCGACGGCGGCAACACCGCCGTCTGGACGATGTTCTACAGCAAGGCCGCGCCCCCCGCGCGCATCCTGTCGACCATGAAGATGGGGATGCTTGGGGCGGGGATGGGACAGGCGCTCGGCGCCGCGGTCGCCGTCCCCGACCGCCCCGTCGCCTGCATCACCGGCGATGGCGCGATGGGGATGCACCCGCAGGAGATCGAGGCCGCGGTGCGCCACAAGCTGCACATCGTCTGGTTGGTCCTCTGCGACAAGCAGTGGGGGATGGTCAAGATGACGCAGAGCATGGCAATGCGCCCGGTGAAGATGCTCCTCAAGAAGCGCCTCGACCCCGGCGAGAACATCTGGTCCGACTTCGGCGAGATCGACTTCGCCGCCGTGGCGCGGGCGATGGGAGCGCAGGGGGAACGGGTGGCCGCCCCAGCCGAGTTGCGGCTGGCGATCGGCCGAGCGCTTGGGCATGCGGGGCCCAGCGTGATCCACGTGGACGTGAACCCGACCACGCACATGTGGGCGCCGGGGCTGCTTCACTTCAAGGCGATGCACCAGGAGCCGAAGGGGAAGTGAGCGAGCTCGACGCCGTCAGGCTCAACTTCAGCCCCAACACGCTGCACCTGCTCAACGCGATCCTCGCGATCGTGATGTTCGGCGTCGCCCTCGACCTGCGCGCCGAGGACTTCAGGCGGGTGGTGGCCAATCCGCGCCCGGTGCTGATCGGGCTGGCCGGGCACTACCTCGCCTTCCCTGCCCTCACCTTCCTCCTGGTGCTCGCCATCCGGCCGGCGCCGAGCATCGCCCTG
>DAIESF010000171.1 GCA_027346425.1 Gemmatimonadota bacterium
TGCGGTGATGCCGAGCGCGACGAGCAATTCGACAAGGGCGAAGCCGCGGCGGGTCAGTCGCACGGGACGATGGCCTCCTCGATCAGCGGAGCGCGTACGCGCACCGAGAGCGGAGTGAGCGTCGCGCGCACGTGGCGCGTCACCCCGGAGGGCGTGGTGGTCCAACGCACGGTACCGGCGGGGGTACTGGCCGATCCGGCGCCCAGCGTTGTGCAGGGAGCGCCGCGCAGCGAATCCACGACGCTGGCCGTGGCGCTGCTGGCGAGGGCGAGGGCGCGCGCGGTGGCGGCCAGGCGCGCCACGAAGGTGGTGGTGGAGGCGACGCCGAGGGCCGCGATGGCGAGCAGCACGAGCGCCACCACGACTTCGACGAGCGTGAAGCCCGGAGGTGCGTGCGACGACGGGCGATGAAGGCGATGCAGGGAGCGGGGCATGCCGCACGTTAGGCACCCCCCGCCCGCACTCCTCATCGAATCATTCCGCGTCGTACCGAAAGCACGATGGGGACAAAACAGCGAGGGCGGCGCCGAGTGAGGCGCCGCCCTCGTGTTTCGCAGCCGGGAGGAAGTGGCTGCGGGTGTTCAGGAGTTTACTGGCACTTCGGCTCGGCTTCGACCGTGGCGGGAGCGACCGCCGTGACACCGACGAAGATCGCGCAGGTCTTGGTCGTGGCCGTGTGACTCGAGGTCGCGCTCCAACCCGTGCCGCCCGTCGCAGCCGCCGTCACCGTCACGCCAGCCGACGGAACGAAGCCGTAGATCGAGCCCGTACCTGTGGTGTTGTTCTTCGCAGTCCCGGCGACGTACACCTGGTAGTCAGCGAAGTAGGACTCTTCCGTGGTGGCCATGTTGCGGAGGTCCGACTTCATCGACGCGAGATAGGCCTTCTCCTTCGTGTTCGCGAACTTCGGGATCGCGATGGCCGCGAGGATACCGATGATCACGACGACGATCAGGAGTTCGATCAGGGTGAAGCCCTTGCGAGTCTTGTTCAGCATTGGTGTTTCTCCGGGTTGTCGAACTGGGGAGTGGTGAGTGCGTCTGGTGGAGCGGCCTGTTCTCGGAAGCTTGGTAAGGCAATCGGTGGACCAGCAGGGGCTACTCTGTCGAAGTTGCGTCCCGACAACGAGTTGGATGATTCCTTGGACTGCGCGCAGACCGCGAGCGGAGAAGTGATTTGCACGCTGTCTTGCAGTCTGCCACACGTCCAACACCGTCGCGTGGCGCCCTGCATCCACCTTACTGCCCGACCGCAGCGACTCCAGGCGCGAGCCGTCCGGCAAGACACCCGCTAGACGCGGTGCGGGGACAGATCGTAACACGGTCAGCCACAACCACCTACGCGCTGCCCGGTGGCGTGCGCCTGGTCACAGGAGAGGTGAGGTTGAAGCGCACAATGTGCCAAAACGCGGCGACGCCGTCGCGCCAGCTGATCTTCTTCCCCTCCGCGTACGTGCGCCCTGCATAGCTGATGGGGACCTCATAGATGCGGGCCCGGGCCTGGGCGAGCCGCGCGGTGATCTCGGGCTCGAACCCGAAGCGGTCGGTGGTGAGCAGCAGGCTACGCGCCACCTCGCCCCGGATCGCCTTGTAGCACGTCTCCATATCGGTGAGGTTGAGGTTGGTGAACATGTTGCTGACCGTCGTTAGGACGGAGTTCCCCACCGAGTGCCAGAAGTAGAGGACGCGGTGGGAGCCGCCAAGGAAGCGCGAACCGAAGACGGCGTCGGCCTTCCCGTCGATGATCGGGTCGAGGAGGAGCGGCCAGTCGGCGGGGTCGTACTCGAGATCGGCGTCCTGCACGATGACGATGTTCCCGGTGCTGGCCGCCATCGCCGTGCGAATCGCCGCCCCCTTGCCGCGGTTGACCGGCTGGTGAACGAGCGTATCGATGAGCCCCTCGGCCCGCAGCTCGTCGAGGATCTCGCGCGTCCCGTCCGTCGAGCAGTCGTTCACGCAGATGACTTCCTTTCGCACCGGGACCGCGTGCACCTGTTCGAGGATGATGCGGATGGTGTTGCGCTCGTTGTAGACGGGGATCAGCACCGACAGCACCACGTCTTCGCGCGCGATGGGGGTGCGACCACGCATGTACGGCATGCCGCCGTCGATGGCGGCGGAGAACGAGGGGGTGGGATGGCGAGGGAGCGTCATCGGGTGAGTCGCTTGAAGATCATCACTTTGGGCGTGCGTCCCACTGGGCGGAGTTCCGGGGGGGTGCGTTCGACGAGGGCGCGCGCCGTGCGAAGGCCGACGTCACCGCCGACGATGAAATAGTCGGGGTTGTAGGCGGAAAAGATCTCGCGCACGGCGGTGGAATCCTCGGCGTCGGTGAGCGGGCGCACGCGCTCGGCGGCGGTGAAGGTGGAGGTGGGGACCGCCTTGCGGCCGGTGTAGAGGTAGATGATGAGGTCGTCCTCGGTGGACAGGACCGCAGAGGGGGACGTATGGCGGGCGACCCACTCGGCGATGGGGCGCGCGCGCTCGCCGGCGTTACGCTGCACCGCGGCCCACCATTTGTTCGAGTAGCCGATGCCGTTGTACCAAAGATAACCACCCGACATGGCGCCCGCGGTGACGACGATGACCGCGCGCCATGGGACGAGCGCCGCGCGCGGAAGACGAAGCTGCCAGCAGGCGACAGCGCCAACGGCCGCGAGCGGGAACCAGAGCGGCCAGATGGCCAGGAGGAATCGGTTGGGTTCGAAGGGCCAGAGCATCACCACCAGCATGTAGCAGGCGAGGAAGCCCAGCGTAACCGGCGCATTGCGGGCGTATCGTTTCATTCCCGCCACGAGAAAGACAAGGAGCGAGACGAAGACGATGCCGCGGGGGAGTCGCTGCGCCACCGGGAGGAGCATGTAGCTGATGGTGCTGTCGATGTCTTGCGCGTTGCGCACCACCGCCGCGCGGGCGAAGTCCCATCCCCCCTGGCGATAGCCTTCCACCAGCCATGCTCCGTAGGAGCCGTACTTGCCCACCAGCGGATGGGCGATCTCGCCCTGGTGCGCCGTGACCCACAGCTGCCACGGGACGAGGAAGAGGGCGGCGGCGAAGCCTAACGCGAAGAGCGCCCGCCAGTGGCCGCGCAGGAGGAGGACGAGGAGCGCAGCGGGGAGGGCGAAGGCCCCCAGGGTGCGCACCATCGCCAGCACCCCCACGAGGAGCCCGGCGACGATCGCGGTGCGAACGTCGCCGGTGTCGGCGGCCCGCTCGCAGGCCAGGAGCGTGGGGAACAGGAGGGCGAGGAAGAGCGGCTCGGAGAGGACGACGCCCGTGATGAGGAGCACGGTAACCGAGGCGGTGCCGATGAGCGCGGCCACCGCCGCCTGCCAGGGGGCGAAGCCCCAGCGCGTCCGGCACAGGACGTACGTCCCGACGGCCGCCGCCGAGAGGAAGAAGGCGTTGACGAACTTGAAGAGGACGATGTTGTCGGGGAACGCGGGCCAGAGCTTCCAGAGGGCGGCGAGGACCAGCGGGTAGCCGGGGGGATAGTGGGTATTGTACGGGGAGCCGGGGAGGTTGGTGAGCCGGAACCCCTCGCCATTGGCGAGCGCCTTGGCGAGCACCGTGTAGATGGCATCGTCCTGAAAGGCGCCGACCGGCCACGGGGTGACGGTGAGGACGGCGACCAGGAGGACGGTGGCGGCGAGGGCGAAGACGAGCAGGCGCTCGCGGCGGGGGTCCCCCCCCGAATCAACGTTAGGCGCCCCCGCTCCCGGTCCCGCCATCATTCCGTTGCGACCCGCATCCTCCGGCCGCAGCTCCCGTTCGGCAATCGCGCTCATTTTCCCTCCGGCCTGGTAGGCGGTGCGAAGACGCCGCCGGTGGCGAGCGCACGCACGATGCGAAGTTCCGGCGGCTGTGCCTGCACCAGCCCCTTTACCGCAAACGTTCCGTACGACGTCGATGCCAGGACATAATCGACGTGATAAGTCGATAGGATTGTGCGCAGCGAACGGACCGCGAAGTCCGGCGTCTGCGCGACGAGATGCTCTTGCGGGGTGAAGGCGCCGTTGGGAATCGCCCGCCGCCCGGAATACAGATAGATGAGGACGTCGTCGTCGGTGGCGACCACGGCACTGCTGTCGGTGTTGGCCACGACCCACTCTGCCAGGGGACGGGCGCGATCGGCGACCGACTTCTGCACCACGGTCCACCAGTCCCGAGTGACGC
>DAIESF010000300.1 GCA_027346425.1 Gemmatimonadota bacterium
CGGCGGCGATGTCGCGTTATCGCGACCGCGCTACTTTTCAGCGGCGCGTTCGTCCCTCGCACACGCGAGCTCTCACGAGACCACGGCGCGTCGAGCCTGAAGCAAGCGAAGGAATCATCGATAGCGCTACATCAAGAGCCGAGGCGCGACGGGTGATGGTTGACTGACTGTTCGATCGATCGCAGCCGCTATGTGAACGCTGACGCGGGGAGGGGGACTGCATGAGGCACACGATGTACCGCGCGAGATACCGCACTGTGCGCCATGCTGTGCTCCTCATCGCCATGGCCTCAGCCGCCGTGACGACGCATGCGCAGGGCACCCGTGACACCGTGTCCAGTGTGCATGACACCGCGCAGGTAGTTGCACCTGCCGGACATCTCGTGCATCCGCGCGATGCGTTCGTGTTCGGCGCCTTCGCCCTTGCCACCGCCGTCGCCCTTCCCAACGACCGCCACATCGCCGACGCCTTTCAGCGGCCGGGCGTGCAACGCTCGACCACGCTGCGGCGTGCCGCTGCCGTCTTCCGCTACACGGGGCAGCCGGGTGTGCTCGTCGGCGGCGTCGCCGCCTACGCCGTGGGGCGCGCCACGCAGCGCCCGGCGCTCGCGCGTGCCGGCTTGCGCACCACCGAAGCCCTGGTCGTCACTGGGACGCTGACCTCCATCGCCAAGGCCGTCACCGGTCGCGCGCGCCCGCCCGTGGCAGCCGGAGGTGATCCGTACGACTTCGGGCTGTGGCGCGGCCGGGAGCAGGGGTACACGTCCATGCCCTCGGGTCACACGTCCGCCGCCTTCGCTGCGGCGACCGCGCTCTCCGCCGAGTGGAAGCGCTCGTTGCCGGAAGGCGCTCGCTATGCCGTCCCCGCTCTGTACGCCGGAGCCACCCTCGTCGGTCTGTCACGGATGTACAACAATCGCCACTGGGCGAGCGACGTCGTGGCCGGCGCCGCGCTCGGCATCCTCGGTGGGCAACTCGTCGATCGATGGGGGCGCGCCCGCCCGCCGAACGCCCTGGACCGCTGGCTGCTCCCGTTGTCGATAGCGCCAGGGGCAAACGGTAGTGTGCGCGTCGGATTTACGCTCCCAGCTCACGCCGCGATCTCCTCGTACTGAGTTCGCGTTTCGAGCGTCACGAGGGGAGACGTCACGCTGAGGGGCTGGTGTGGGAGTCGCAGCGTCTATTGCCCACGACCGTCGCGCTCCAGATTGACGCTCTCGCCTTTCACCCCCGCCCCCCCGTCCATGCGTCGACTTCAGCGCATTCTTACGATCGCCATCGCGTCGCTCGCCCTCCCAGAAGCGATGATGGCCCAGCCCCTCGCGTCACACCCGCGCATTCGCGAAGCCACCGCTCTCCTGGACAAGTGGCTCGACGCCCAGCGCGCCTATCAACGCATTCCCGGACTCGCCGGCGCCATCGTCCACGATCAGGACGTCATCTGGCAGGGTGCCTCGGGCTTCGCCAACGTCGAGCGGAAGATCCCCGCTTCACCCACGACGCTCTATAGCATCTGCTCCATCTCCAAGCTCTTCACCTCCATCTCCATCCTGCAGCTGCGTGATCGCGGACTCGTGCGCCTCGACGATCCGGTCGGCAAGCACCTCCCCTGGTTCAACATCAAGCGCACACACCCCGAGTCGGGCGAGATCAGTGTCGAAGGACTGCTGACCCATGCCAGCGGTCTCCCCCGCGAGGCTGCCTTCGCCTACTGGTCGCCCCCGAACTTCGAATTCCCCACTCGCCAGCAGATCATCGATGCGCTGTCGAGCGAGGAGACGCTCTATCCAAGCGAGACCTTCTTTCAGTACTCCAACCTCGGCCTCACCCTGGCCGGTGAGATCGTCAGCGCCGCCAGCGGCATGCCGTACGCCGACTACGTCCGCGCGAACATCCTCGCCCCGCTCGGCCTCAGCGACACGTATCCCGAGATCCCTGTCCAGGAGCAGGGGAGGCGCTTGGCCACTGGCTACGGCGCGTGGACCCGTGACGGGACACGCGCTGCACTCCCCCTCTTCACGGCCAAGGGGATCGCCCCAGCCGCGGGTTACGCATCCTCGGCGCTCGACCTCGCCCGCTTTGCCAGCTGGCAGTTCCGCCTGCTGGGCAAGGGTGGGACGGAAGTCCTCAATGCCAACACGCTGCGTGAGATGCAGCGCGTCCACTTCGTCGACCCCTCATGGGAGACGACGTGGGGGCTCGGCTTCTCGGTGACGCGCGGCCCCGACAACAAGACCTTCGTCGGGCACGGCGGAAGCTGTCCGGGTTTCCAGACGCAGCTCGTGATGCAGGTGGACGAGCAAGTCGCGGCGATCGCCATGTCGAACGCGATGGATGTGAACGCCGGCGCTCTCGCGCGGGGGATGTACGACATCATGGCCCCCGCGGTGAAGGCTGCACTGTCCGATTCGACGCGCACCATCAAGTCCCTCGACCTCGCGCTCGAGCGCTATCTGGGCACCTACGCGAATGCCTGGGGTGGCGAGCGCGAGGTGATCGCCTGGGAAGGCGGGCTTGCAGCTGTCGGCCTTCCCAGCGATACGCCGCTGCGCGGCATCACCAGGCTCCGCAAGGTGGGGGACAGTACCTTCCGCCGCGTGCGCACCGACGGCAAGCTGGCCGAGGCGTGGACGTTCACGGTTGCTCCCGACGGTCGAGTCACGGCTCTCACCGTCAACTACCAGGTCGCGGCGCGCATTCGTTAGGCGTCAGGCACGACCGCCGCGCGCCCTTCGCAGCGATCCCGCGGGGCGCGGGCGGTTTCGCACCAGCGGGCGCGGCGCGCGGCGCGTGAGAGGGACCGTGTCCTACGTCCCGGTCTCGGCGGCCCGCGCCGGCGTTGGCCCTGCGTGATCCCATGCTTCCGCCCATTGGGCAATCGCGCAGAATGTCTCGTCCAGCGCGCGCCCCTTCTCGGTGAGCTCGTACTCCACGCGCACCGGTGTCTCGGGGATCACGATGCGAGCAACGATCCCCTCGTGCTCCAGCTCTCGCAGCCGCTCGGCGAGCATGCGATCGCTCATGTCGGGAATGGATGACGCGATCGCGTTGAATCGCGCACGCCTCCCCTGCAGGACGCGGAGGATCGCCCCCGTCCATCGTTTGCCGATCAACTCGACGGCTCGATGAAAGCGGCTACAGATCAATGGAACCGGGGATTCGCTCATGGTATTAACTTACACGAAATAAGTCTCTTGACAATCGTTTACCTGTAATGTAAAGTTACTTCTCAGAAGTAAGTGCTTGCCCGCGACGTCGTCACCCGACGAGTCCGCCGCCCGCCGAATGTTTACAGAGTCTTCGTATTCACTGTAGCCCCAAGGAGTTACGACAATGACCGCCACCGCCATCCAGACCCAGCTCGCCACCTGGTCCATCGACGCCTCCCATTCGCACGTCGAGTTCGCCGTGCGCCACATGATGGTCGCGACCGTGAAGGGGAACTTCCCCGAGGTAAAGGGGACCGTCCAGTTCGACGGCACCGACCTCTCCAACGCCACCATCGACGTCGAGATTCCGGTCGACACGATCAACACGAAGAACGAGCAGCGCGATACCCACCTCAAGTCGGCGGACTTCTTCGATGCCGCCAATTTCCCGGCGCTGACCTTCAAGAGCAAGCAGATCGTCCCGGGGAAGGGGAACGAGTTCACGATCATCGGCGACTTGACGATCCGCGGCACCACCAAGGAGATCTCACTCGCCGCCGAATCCAACGGGGCGTTGCGCGATCCGTGGGGGATGGATCGGGCCGGCTTCAGCGCCACGGGCAAGCTCAACCGCTTCGATTACGGCCTGCACTGGAACGCGGCGCTCGAGACCGGCGGTCTGGTCGTCGCGCCGGACGTGAAGATCTCGCTCGAGATCGAGATCGTGAAGCCGGGGAACTAGCCGGCAAGCCGGAGCGGGGGCGCGGCGGAGTGCGCCCTGGCCCTTCGGGTGCTCGACCTGCGGTACGAACGAGGCGCCGACGAACCGTTCTCGTCAGGCGCCTGGTTCGTTTGCTCTTTCGCCTTTTCGTCCGCCGCGCGTCAGAAGCGTTCGAACGACTTGGTTGGCGCCCGTTTCGCATCCCCCACATACACCCAGCGCACGTCGCGAATGAAACGCTGGGCTGCGCTCTGGATGTCTTGCGGGGTTACCGCGCGCAGCTGCGCCTCGAACCGCGCCACCGCCCTGATGTCCCCCTCGAACAGGTACGACCGGGCCAGGAAGTCCGCCTGGTTGGCATTCGTCTCGTTGTAGAGGTAGAACTGGGTCAGGAACTGCTGGATCAGCCGCCCCAGCCCCTCTTCGTTGATCGTCCCCGTGCGGAGCGCCGCCAGCTGCTGGCGCATCAGGTCGACCGTGAGCTCGGGTTGCACCGTGGTCACGTAGAATCCGCCAGCCGCAACTGCACGCTCCACGAACGGGGCATCCACGGCGTACGTCAGGTTGCGACGCGAGCGGATCTCCCCGAACAACTGCCCGGCCAGCACCGCCGCCGCAATGCGCAGCGCATAGTAATCCTTGGTTCCCGCGCGGGGGCCCGCATAGCGCCCCATGATGTAGTTGGTCGGCAGGGCCCGGTCGACCGTATACGACATCGCCGTGGTGCGCGGAAGCGTATCCGGCAACGTCCACGTATAGTGCCCCGCCGGAAGCCGCGCCAACGTCTGGGCAACCAATCGCTCAACCTTGGCACGTGTCATGTCGCCCACCACAACCAGGAGC
>DAIESF010000317.1 GCA_027346425.1 Gemmatimonadota bacterium
CGACCGCGACGACCGCGACGACCGCAGACGGAGCGACCGGGTCGAGATCGTGTCGTCGGGGAGCGGGTTCCGGGGCTACGCCGACGTGCGCGTGTCGGTCCCGAAGGGGAAGGAGATCGAGGTCCACCTCGCCGCAGGCGAGGCGGTGGTCAGCAATGTCGAGGGCGACATCGTCGTCGACGTCCACGCCGCCGACGTGACCACCACGCACACCAGGGGCGAACTGACGCTCGACACCGGGTCGGGCGACGTGAGCGTGACCGACGCCGAGGGGCGCGTGACGCTCGACGCCGGTTCGGGCGGGGCGACGCTGGCCGGGGTCAAGGGGAGCGAACTGCGCCTCGATACCGGTTCCGGATCGGTGAAGGCGAGCGGAATCGACGTCGACGAGTTGTGGGGCGACACCGGCTCCGGGCGTGTGCGCCTGACGGAGGTGCGCGCGAAGGACATCACGCTCGACAGCGGGAGCGGATCGGTCGAGCTCGAGCTGCTGGCCGACGTCGACCGCCTGAAGATCGACGCCGGGTCGGGGTCGGTCACCGTCGGGATCCCTGAATCGTTAGGTGCGGCCCTGGACATCGACACCGGGAGCGGCGGCATCGATGTCGACGTCCCGATCTCCGTCACGCGCCGGGATCGCGATGGACTGGTCGGGACCATCGGCGACGGTCGCGGAAGGATCGAGATCGACAGCGGGTCCGGCGGGGTGCGGCTGCGGCGGAGCGGGCGCTAGCCCGGGCAGCGTCGCTCGCGCTTGACGGTCGGCGGGCGCGCAGGGACGTTCACACGATGCCCTGCTCTCACCATTTCACCGGCGTCGCCCGCACATGCGGGGCGACTCGCTTCGGTCAGGCGTGACCTTCGTTCAAGCCGTCGTTTTCGACGTGGACGGGACGCTGTACGACGCACAGCGCATGCGGTTGGCGCTGCTTCCGCGCCTCCTGATCCGGAGCATTCTGCACCCTGGAGAGGCGGCGACGGCAATCCCGGTCATCCGCTCGTATCGCCGCGCGCATGAGCGACTGCGTGGGCGCCGTCGTGAGGAGATAGGGGAGGGGTTGGCGGAGGCACAGCTCTGCTTGGCGATGTCGTTGAGCGGGCGCCCCGATGACGTCGTGCGTCGCGTCGTGCGCGACTGGTTCGAGGGGTCTCCACTCCCGGCGATTTCCGCTGCTGTCCGCCCTGGGCTTGCGACGTCGCTCGCGCGCCTACGCGCGGCAGGGATCCGAACCGCGGTGCTCTCCGACTATCCCCCGCTCGGCAAGCTCGAGGCGCTTGGGGTTGGAGGAGCCTTCGACTGCGTCGCATGGGCACAGCAGGAGACAATCGGCGTCCTCAAGCCCGACCCGGCGGGGCTGCGAGATGTCCTGCGCCGGCTCGGCGTCGCCCCTGAAGCGGCGGTGTATGTGGGCGACCGCCCCGAGGTGGATGGGGTGCTCGCCGCGTCGGCCGGTTGTCGGGGGGCGCTCATGGCACGGCGAGTGACGGGCGACGGCACCTTTCCCTCCTTCACCCATCTCGAGGCGCTGACCGAGTGGATCCTCGCCGGCGGGCGACTGCCCACCGCGTGAACGACCGGTGCGACTGCGGTGACGCACGCGGGGCCGCAGTCGCGATCGCGATCCCGGCCCCCTACACCATTTCGACGTGCCGGCGTTAGTGCTGCGTCGTCGCCTCGCCCTTTCCGCCTTCGTGGGCGGCATACTTCGCGTTCGTCCACTTCACGATGCCGAAGGCCATCACGAACAGGAGGAGGGCGGTGACGATGAGCCCCTTGAAGGCGGCGCCACGGTCGCTCGAGTGCTGAGAAGACATTGGGGTTGGAATCGAGGGTTCGGTTAGTCGACGTGCGCCGAGATCATCTCGTCATTCTGCTTGATGGTCGGCAGGATGTCGAGGCCGGCGGTCACGCGTCCGAAGACGGTGTGCACGCCGTTGAGGTGGCGGCAGTTGTCGGGGTTGAGGACGATGAAGAACTGCGAGCCCCCCGTGTCCTTTCCGGCGTGGGCCATGGAGAGGGAGCCGAGTTCGTGCTTGTGCGGGTTCCCGGCCGTTTCACACTTGATCTTCCATCCCGGGCCGCCGGTGCCGACGGGTCCCTTGGCGTGCTCGTCTCCCTTGGAGTACGGATCGCCACCCTGGACGACGAACTCGGGGATCACGCGATGGAACCTGGTCCCGTCGTAGAAGCCGCTGTTGGCGAGCTTCTCGAAGTTGGCGACGGTGTTGGGGGCTTCGGCGTCGTAGAGCTCGAGGGTGAGGGTCCCCTTCGAGGTGACGATGGTGGCGGTCTTCATGGGTTCTAGAGGACGGGAAGACGAGAAGACGAGAAGACGAGAAGACGAGAAGACGAGAGTCGAGGGCATGCTGCCGGCTAAAAACTAACACGGAGGGGTGAGCCAGCGGGAATACTACTCCCCTCATTTCTTGAGGTGGGCGGCGGGGCAGAGGGGGGCGAGGGTGCACTCGGTGCAGCGGGGCCTTCTGGCGTCGCAGACTCGGCGGCCGTGCCAGATGAGGAGATGCGAGAGCATGGTCCAGCGATCGGATGGGAAGAGCTTCATCAGCGCCTGCTCCACCTTGATCGGGTCGGTCTCACTCGTTAGGCCGAGCCGGGTGGCGAGGCGGCCGACGTGGGTATCGACGACCACTCCGACGTTGATGTCGAAGGCATTGCCGAGGACGACGTTGGCCGTCTTGCGCCCGACGCCGGGAAGGACGACGAGGTCGTCCATCCGCGGCGGGACCGTGCCCCCGTGCCGGTCGGTGAGGGCGCCGGCCATGCCGATCAGCGACTTGGCCTTGGCGCGAAAGAAGCCGGTGCTCTTGATGATCTCCTCCACGTCCTCCTGGCGCGCCTCCGCGAGGTCAGGTGCGGTCGGGTATCGCCGGAAGAGCACGGGGGTCACCATGTTCACGCGCTTGTCGGTGCATTGCGCGCTCAGGATAGTGGCCACGACGAGCTGGTAGGGCGAGGCGAAGTCCAGTTCGCAGTGTGCGTCGGGATAGAGCGCGAGCAGTTCGCGATAGATCGCGTCGGCCGCCTCCGGCGAGGCGTTGCGGAGGGCGCTGGCGCGGCGCCCGCGGACGGGCGCCGTGCTGGACCTCGCGGCCTGCTTCCGTGGCGCCTTCGTCTCCGCCTTCGCCTTCGCCTTCGCCTTCCCCTTCGTCTTCGCCGGCAGTTGCTTCGCCGGCTGCTTCCTTGCC
>DAIESF010000319.1 GCA_027346425.1 Gemmatimonadota bacterium
GGCGGAAGCGGGAGGACGGCGGCGGCGATCTGCTCGTCTGTCGGGGCGATCTTCCCCTGCGCCACGCCTTCGCGAGATACGGCGGCCAGCATCGTCACCGTGAACCCGGCCATCACCAGCTGCAATCGACGTGTGCGCATCACCACTGCCTCCCTCGACTTGATGGGTTGACCGGGCGAGGCGATCCCCGTCCGGGAGCGAGCCATTCCCGTCCTCCCGGATGGCGATCGCTGCCGCCCGGGGGCGCCATGCCTAACGCAACGCCGCCAGCCCCGCGCCGAGTCGCGGGAGCGCGGCCGCGATGTCCTCCAGGCTTACCGCCCCCACCGACAGGCGGCACCACCCCGTCTCTCCCTCGGCGCCGAAGGCATGGAACGGCACGACGGCGAGCCCCGATTCACGCAGCAGCCAGCCGCGGATGTCCTCGCTGGTCCGCAGCACGTCGCCCTGCGGCGTCGTCTTGCCGTAGAGGTTGAAGCGCGCGCTCAGGTAGATCGCCCCCTGCGGGGCGATCGCGTCGACCGCATGACCCTGCGCCTTGAACGCGGCAATCCCGTTGTAGAGTGCGTCGAGTCGCGCCCGCACACCGGCCACGAGCTGGGTGCGGTAGTCGGCGATGGCGGCTTCGTTGAGGAGCAGCGCGGCCGCGGCAACCTGCTCGGCGCGCGGGGCCCACGTTCCCACGTGGCTCAGGAAGTTGTTCATCGCCTCCATCACGTCGGTCGGCCCCACCACCCACCCCACCCGCACCCCCGTGGCCGCAAAGGCCTTGGAGATCCCATCCACGAAGATCGTGTAGCGCGCCATCTCCGGCCGCAGCGTCACCGGATCCACGTGCTGGGTGTCGCCGAAGGTCAGCTGCCAGTAGACCTGATCGTACATCACGTACAGCGGGCGCTCCGCCTTGCCGCGCCGCGCATTCTCCTCCAGCACGAGGTCGCAGATCGCGCCTAACGACTCGGCGGTGAAGGCGGTGCCGCACGGATTGAGCGGGGAGTTGAGGGCCAGCATCCGCGCCCCGCGCAGGTGCGGCGCCAGCGTCTCCGCCGAGGGCATGAACGACTCCTCGGACGTCGTCGCCACCGGGTCGGCCACCGCCCCCACCATGTGGCAGTAGTAGTTGTTGTTCCAGCTCGGCGCCGGGTACACCACCCGGTCACCCGGGTCCACGATCGTGCAGTACGCGCCATACACCCCGGGGCGCGACCCCGACGTCACGAGCACCGACTCCACCGGATAGCGCAGCCCTAACGAGCGCTCGTAGTAGGCCACGATCGCCTCGCGCAGCGCCGGCATCCCCGCCCCAGGCGGGTAGTTGGTCTCGCCCCGGGCCAGGGCCTGGGAAATCCCCTGCTCCAGCGCCGCCGGGATCCGGAACTGCCGCGGGTCGAAGTCGCCCACCGTGAGGTTGCAGATCTTCTCTCCCGCCGCCACGCGCTGGCGAATCTCGCCGGCGATCTTGAGGATCGCCGACCCCTCGAGCGTCCTCACCGGGGTGGAAACTCGGCCCGGAGTCCGGGGACCGCGAACCAGCGCGGTCACGTCGTTCACGTCGGCAGCGTGCGTCATGGTGCCCTCAGCAGAAACGGTCAGCGTTGTGGTCCTCCCAACATACCCGGGAGAGAGGGTGGGCTCCAACCGCCCGCCGATGGTGTGGCATTGACCGTGCAACAGTCGTCCTCGGAGTGTCCCGTGAATCGGCGCCTCCCCCCTCCCCGTGTCCAGGGAGAGGCACGGCGACGGTTCATGGGTATACTTATCCCGTAACGCCCCTCAGCTCTTCACCTTGCGCTCCGACGGAGCATACGTGCGTCCTCTCGCCATCGTCTCGGTCGCGTCACTGCTGGCCGTGCTGGCCGTTCCGGCCCACGCCCAGCAGACTCCTCCCGCCACCCCCCGCACCGCCACGGTCCTCCCGATCGTTCCGGGGGCGCGGGTGAAGATCTCGGCGTCGACCCTCGTTTCCCCCCTTCTGGCCAACTACCTCGAGATGAAGGGAGACACCGCCGTCTTCATCGAGGCCGCGGCAGGGCGCGGAATCTGGACCTTCACGCTCGACCAGATCACCCGCATCGAACAGAGCCAAGGGGAAAAGCGCTACAACAGCGGCCCCATGCTCAAAGGAGCGCTGATCGGGATTCCGGCCGGTGCGCTGGCCTTCTGGGGAACCACCGGGATGTTCCACCCGTCCGACTCCACGACCCGGTTCAATCGCGGGGCAACGGCCGCCATCGGAGCCCTGGTGGGAGGCGCGGTCGGGGTCATCGTCGGGTCGCGGATCAATCAGGAGCGCTGGATGGCGGTCCCCCTCCCCCATCGCGTGTCGTTCAACCCGTTCCGCCGCGGTGGAATGGACCTCGGGGTCGGCTTCACCTTCTAGTCGCCCCCGGGCGCGCACGGGCGTCGGTGTCGCGACCGACGCCCCGATGACCACCCAGGTGACCACCCAACGGAGTAGCCGCTATTCGGCGGGTGTCGCCGAGTGGGTGATCCGGGCGCCGCGCCGCCGCCAGACATCGAACGTGTCGGCGTCGCCGAGGAGCCCGAGCGACCAGGTGGCGTCCCGAACCACCGTCACACGGGCCTGACGATCCAGCAGCCCGTCGACCGCCTGCTTGACGCAGACGTCGGTCGCCACCCCGCAGACGATGTACTCCGGGGGCGCGCCTAACGCGTCGTGCAGCGCGGTGACGAAGGCATCCGCCGCCGCATTCCCCTCGAAGACCGAGAACTCGCGCTTCTGCACGAAGACCGCACGACGTTCGGTCACCACGCGCTGCGCCACATGGCGCGCATGCGCCTCGCTCGCGTCACGCGCGAGGACGAGGGCGCCGGGGCCCGGGTCGATCTCGGCGATGAGGGCGGCCCCCCGCTGCTCCTCCACATCAACCGACATGCCCATGCAATGCGGCGGGTAGGTCCCCTTGGTGGCGTCGGGAGAAACCGTGTCGATCTCCCGGTCACCGTAGGCATGCCAATCGCCAGTGTACACGACCACGTCGCAATGCACGCGCATCCATTCCACCGTGCGCACGATCGCCGAGGTCGCCTGCACGGCGCCGGCGTCGGTCGCATCGAAGAGGTTGCGCACGTAGAGGCGCCCCTCGGGGTTCATGAAGTCGTGCTGCACATCCACCACCCACCCAATGCGGGGAGCGCGCGTGTCTGGAGCGGTCATCCGTGTGAATCGGGAAGGTCGAGAGCGCTGAGGTCGAGCGGCACGAGGCGAGCATTGGGGACGAAGCCGCGCCCCACCTTGCTCTCCAGGCGCCCGTCGACCATCACCACGTCAGCGGTGAAATCGAAATCGTTGAGGAGGCCGTCGCTCTCCCCATCGTTGTGCCCCAACAGCGAGGAGCCGATCCCGTAACCCGCGACCGGGACCCCCTCGCGCTCGAAGCGGCGGATCTTGGCCGGGGTGAAGCCGCCGGACACGATGATCCCTACATCTGGAAAGCCAGCCCCGTCGAGCGCGGCGCGCAACCGCCGCACCAGTTCGGCGTTGACGCCGGTGAGCCCGTCGCGCCCGCGGGCGGCGGCATCGGCGGCCAGCGAGGCGTCGACCAGCCGTTCGCTGGTATCGACGCGCACGGCGCCCAGCGACCCTGGCCCAAAGGTATCGTGCATCGCGCGAGCGACGGCCAACGTGTCACGCACGACGTCGTTGTGGTAGTCCACCAGCGACACGACCTTCACGTCGGGTTCGTTGGCCTGGCAGTAGCGGGCGAAGGCGAGCGTCGCCGCCACCACGTCCCCGCCGAAGGCCGCGATCATCGCGTGCGGCATCGTCCCCACCCCCGACGCTCCCCACCACGCCCCACCGGCATCGCTCGAGACGCTCCCCGCCCCGCCCACGCGCGCGGCGTATCCGTCGGGGGTCTGCACGCGCCAGTCGTCGTGGCGCGCCCCCATGAAGATCACCGGCTTGCTCCCGGCCGCGTCCATCACCCGGCGCACGTTGGTGGCCACCAGCGAACGGCGCGCGAGGACGCCGAGGTAGTCGGTCTCGAGGTGCGCGAAGGCGAGGTAGGGGCCGGTAATCAGGAGCGCCGTCTCGCGCGGTGACAGCGGATCGCCGTCGACCAGCGTCTCGACGCTCAAGTCGCGGATCGTGTACGCCCGCCCGCTGACTGGGTGCCGAGCCAGCTGCGTCTGCAGCATGCGAATCACTTCGTACACTCCGGCGATGATCCCATGCTGCTTGGCGAACACTTGCATCTGCACGACCGGGTCGCGCCCGTCGAAGGCCACGGTGTTGGCGGTGCGCACGAAGTACCGGTCGGCGTACCACCCCTCGCGCATGCGCGGGTCGAACTGGAAGAGCGCAGCGGGAAAGGCGCGCAGTCCGTCGTGCAACGCGCGATACCGCGCCTCGCGCGAGTCGGTGGGCGGGGCGGCGAAGGGAGCCGTCGAGGTCATGCGGAGCGCGAGCGCGGCCGGTTCACGCCCTCAACCTGTCGGGGCGCCACGCCCTTGTCTATGGGGCGCCGCCCTTGTCTATGGGGCGCCGCCCCGTGTCTATGGGGCGTCTCCCCGATGTCCCACAGGAACAGTCTCGCCCCGCAGTACCCCGCAGAGCGTCTCGAGGGCGCGCGCCATCGTCGGTCGGTCGAAGGCGGCGAAGCCGAGGAGAAGCGCCCCCCGCGGTATCGCATCGACCGAGAGCGCGCGCAGCGGCGAGGCGACCACCCCCGCGTCGAGCAGGCGCTGCGCGATGCGTGTGTCGTCCATCCCCTCGCGCAGCCAGGCGACCAGGTGCATGCCCGCGTCCACGGGCACTGCCTCGAGCCACTCCGAGGCCTCACCCGCTAGCAGCTGCAATAGCGTCGCCTGCCGCTCGGCGTACAGCGCCCGCATACGGCGTACGTGTCGCGCGAAGTGTCCCCCGGCGATGAACTCGGCGAGGACCGCTTGCTCCAACGCCGGCGGGTGACGGTCCACCGCCGCGCGGGCGCGCGCGAAGGGCTCCACGAGCGCCGGCGGGGCGATGAGGTACCCCAGCCGCAACGCCGGGAAGAGTGTCTTGCTGAACGTCCCGACATACACCACCCGCGCATCGGCCGTCATCCCCTGCAGCGACGGTAGCGGACGCCCGCGAAAGCGATACTCGCTGTCGAAATCGTCCTCCACGATCCAGCCACCGCTCTCCCGCGCCCAGTCGAGCAGCGCCAGACGCCGCGCCGCGCTCAACGTGACGCCTAACGGGAACTGGTGCGACGGGGTCACGCACGCCACCCGCGGCGGTGACGGGCGCGCGCGCAGAGCGGCGACATCCATCCCGTCGCCGTCGACACGGATGGGGACCAGCGTCGCCCCCGCCGCCAGCAGCGCGGCCCGCGTCCCCCGGTAGCCGGGCTCCTCCACCGCCGCCGCATCGCCCGCGTCGAGAAGCACACGCCCCACCAGGTCGAAGGCCTGCTGCGCCCCGCTCACCACGATTACCTGCTCCGGGTCGCACCGGACGCCCCGGGCCTGCCCTACATAGGCGGCAATTGCTTCGCGTAGTTGGAGTGCCCCGTACGGCTCGGCATACGAGAGCTGCGACGCCGTCGCGCGCCGCCAGCAGCGCCCGAGCAGGCGTCCCCACAACTGCAGGGGAAAGTCGTCGAGCGCGGGGGTTCCGATCCGAAAGGCGCGCGCCCCGTTCCCCCCGCGCAGCGGGGTCGACGTCACCACCAGCGACGAGAGCTGCGATCCGCGCCGTGAGATATCCGCTCGCTGCGGCATCGAACCGTCGGCCTGTGGCACCGCGTCCATCACCCCGGTCGCGCGTGCACGATCGGCATCGCGCGGCATCTGACGCGGCACTTGACGCGGCACTTGACGCGACACCGGGCGCGACACCGCCCTTGCTCCCCGGCGTCGCGATACGCTCAGGTGCGCGTCGGGGACGATATCGCTCACGAACGTCCCCGAGCGCGCCCGCCCCTCTAGGTACCCCTCGGCCCGCAACTGGTCGAACACCAGGGAGACCGTCGTCCGCGAGACGTCCAGCGACTCGGCGAGCGCCCGGGTCCCGGGGAGCCGCACCCCAGGCCCGAGTCGCCCCTCCAGGATCGCCGAACGGAGCGCCGAATACAGTTGCTGCTGTAGCGTCGCAGGTGCCGAGGGATTCAGGGCAACCGCGAGCGGAACCGCCGCCCCACCGCGCGTCGCGCTCCCCAGCGATGCGGGCGGTTGCCCCCGCCCTGGGTCATGCGATCTGGCCTTATCCATATGTGAGCTTCTGGCCATTTCCATAGTTCCAGATGCTCCATAAGCTCATCCCGAGCGAGAGTGAGCGCCACCCTCGCCCAGCCCCCAATCCGGGGATCGCACGCCGTCCTGCTGCACCTACCCGCATGCACCCGTCCGCCCACTCGGCCACCGATCGGCCAGCTTCCGGGACCGAAAGAACTCGTCTCAGGGTCCACCCGGAGCGCTCAGTCCCCGACGAGGTTCCCAACATCCTGCGCGACGGGCTCATAGCCCACGTGGGGATCGCCGACGACGGCGGTCCGGTCGTCATCCCGATGACGTACTACGTAGCCCCCGAGCGTCCATACACGGTATACATCCACGGCGCGCACCATTCCCGTCTCATGGCGTACGTCGCCAGCGGCAAGCCGGTCTGCATCACCGTCACCATGGTGGATGGCC
>DAIESF010000172.1 GCA_027346425.1 Gemmatimonadota bacterium
GCGTCACGTTCGAGGTTCGCCGCATCAACGACCGCAGTGCGAGCGGGACGCTGACCATCCGCCGAGCGCGTCGCACCTTTACCTCGATCGAAGGCGACGGGCTGATGCAGGGAGGGCGCTTCGCGATCGTCTTCGCGGCGCGCTGACGCCCCCGCCTGTCGCGCTCGTGGGGTTCGACAACCGATGGGGGCGCCGTGCACGCAACATGCACCGGCGCCCCCATCATCGTGTCGGCAACGCGCGACGCCGCGGATCTACATCTTTGGGCGCGGCCCGTCGAGTTCCTCGATGGTCTTGGTCGAGGCCGGACGCTCGCGCTTGAGGCGCGCGGCGACCTTCTCGTTGGCCCGCATGACGCGCAGGATGTTCTCGCCCGCCAGCTTGCGCAGGTCGCTCTCGCTCCAGCCGCGCTTGGAGAGCTCGACCAGCAACGCGGGATAAGTCGAGACGTCTTCGAGTCCGACAGGAAGCTGGTTCCCGGTCCCGTCGAAGTCGCTCCCGATCCCGACGTGATCGATGCCGGCCACCTGGCGCACGTGCTCGATGTGGTCGGCGACGTCGGCGATGGTGGCGCGGGGGGCCGGGTGGGCGCGATCCCACGACTCGAGTTCACGCTTGGCGGCGACGGAGTCGCGCCCGAACTGCGCGCGCAGCCGGGCGATCTCGGCGTCGCGGGTGACGTTGTGTGCGGCGACCTTGCTGGAGACGAAGCCCGGGTAGAAGACGACCATCACCACTCCGCCATTCTTCGGGAGGCGACGGAGGATCGAGTCGGGGACGTTGCGCGGGACATCGGTGATGGCACGGGCGCCGGAGTGCGAGAAGATCACCGGCGACTCGGTCACGTTGAGAGCATCGCTCATCGTCGCCGGGGAGACGTGCGAGAGGTCGACGAGCATCCCCAGGCGGTTCATCTCCCGCACCACTTCCTCGCCGAACTTCGTGAGCCCGCCGTGGCGCGCGCTGTCCATGGCGGCGTCGGCCCAGTCGAGGGTGACGTTGTGGGTGAGCGTGAGGTAGCGCGCCCCCAGGTCGTAGTACGCGCGCAGGGTCCCTAACGAGTTCTCGAGTACGTGCCCCCCTTCCATCCCGATCAGCGACCCGATCTTGCCGGCCGCCTTGGCGCGCCGCACATCGGCGGCCGTGTACGCGGGGGCAAAGACGTCGGGATACTTCGCGATGATGCGGCGGGCGATGTCGATCTGCTCGAGCTGCATGCGGGCGTAGCCCGAATCCTTCGCCTCACCCGGGACGTAGACTGACCAGAACTGCCCGCCGACCATTCCCTTGCGCAGTCGCGCAATATCGGTGTTGCCGGGCGTCGGCTTGCGGAGGTCGTAGGCCTCGATGTCGCGGGGGGCCTGGGGGAAGTCCGACCGCACGTAGCCCGGCAGGTCGTTGTGCCCGTCGATAAGCGGCGTGGTCCGCAGGACGCGGCGTACCTTGGCGAGGTGGGCAGCATCGCCCTTCTGCGCGCGGGCGTTGGACGAGACGGTGCCAAGCGCGGCAACGGCGAGAACGGCGCTGCGACGGATCATGGTCCAGTTCATGGGGCGACGAGTTCGACCTTCACCGCCGGCGCGACGGTGGAGTAGTTGAGGGCGTTGATCGCGGCGGAGACGAAGTACGTCCCCGGAGGGAGCGGGGTGGTGGCAGCGGGAGGGACGAAGTTGTCGCCCCCTGTCCACACAAAGCGCTGGGTGACGCTCCCGCCGGCGGGGACGACCAGGTTGCTGGTGATCGGGATGCATGTCCGGCGCCCGTTAGGCGGGACGACGGCTGCCCCACTCGCGTTGCGAATGGTGACGAGGATCTGGCAGTCGCTTCCGAACTGGATGGTGGCGTCGTACGTGAGGAGGTTCGTCGCCGTCACGCTGATGGTGTCGGGCTTCCCCTGCCGGAAGGTCGTCGTGCTGAGCGCCATCGTCAGGGTCACGGGCTGGTCCGCGATCTTGGGGATCGTGGGATCCTGCGAACACCCCCAGAACAGGGGGGCCATGGCGAGGGAAAGCCAGCGCCGGGTCATGTCACCAAACTATGCGGGGAAGTGGCAATGCGACACCCGCGCCACCGCCGGGCGCGGGTGCGCCCCGACTGCGTTCAGCGCATGGCGTTGAGGTTGTAGCGCATGATGCGCCCGTGGGTTCCCCCACGGTCACGCTCGAGGGCGTACACCTCACCCGTGGGGCCGTGGCTGCGCGCAAGGATCTCACCAAGTTCGGCGCGGTCGCCGTCCGTGAGGTGCAAAGCGAGGGCGGCGCACGTGTGTGGCAGATGCCGGGCGTCGCGCGCCCCCACGATGGCCGCCGCGACCCCGGGTTGGTCGAGCACCCAGCGGATCGCCACGGTTCCGATGCGCACCTGGTGCCGGGTCGCGATGCGCGCCAGCGCGCGCAGCAACTCCTGGTACAGTCCCCACCCGCCGAACTCGTCGATTATGAGCTTGTACTTGACCAGGGAGCGGTTCTCGAGCGGCTCGCCGGGCTCGGGGACGCCGAGCCATCGCTCGGAGAGGAAGCCTCCCGCCACGGCCCCATAGGCCAGGATGCCGACCCCGCGCTCCATGCATAACGAGGTCATGGGCCCGGCCGCCCGCCGGTCGAGCAGCGAGTACTGCAGTTGGTGCGAGACGACCGGGATGCCGGCGTCGAGGAGGGTGGCCAGGCGCGAGGTGTCGAAGTTGGTGACGCCGAGGTGGCGGACACGCCCTTCCTGTCGTAGGGCGTCGAGGTAGTGCGCGGCATCCTTGAGCCCGTGGATGTCGTAGTCCCACCAGTGGAACTGGACGAGGTCGAGGGCCCGCACCCCGAGCCGCTCGCGCGACCGGTCGATGATGCGGCGGATGTCGTGGGCGGTGAGCGAGGCGAGGGCGTCGAGGTCGGGGACGAACTTCGTGTGCACGCGCACGTGCTCACCCGCATGCTGGTGCTCGGGGCGCCACCGGCGGAGGAACTCACCGATCAGCTCCTCGACGCCGGTGTAGATGTCGGCGCAGTCGAAGGTGGTGATCCCCGCATCGGCGAAGGCGGCCATGTCGGCGATCGCCCGTTCGCGCTCGACGCTCCCGTGTCCCCCCGCCAGCTGCCACCCGCCCTTGATGAGGCGCGAGATGCGGTAGCCCGGGGCGAGATCGATATGGGTCTCGGAGCCGTGCGTGCTCACGGTGTCCCCCCAGCGTCGGGCATCGGGACGACGGTGACGTCGCCATGACGAAAGGTGCGGCGAGCGCTGCGCGTGATGCGGAACCGCGCACCGCAATTGGGGTCGACGCAGGCGATGTCGGTGTCGGTCGTCATCCAGTCGGCCGGATGCGTCTCGCGCTGCTTGGCAGGCAGGATGGGGAGGATTCCGGCGAGCGAGTAGAGCGGAAAGGTCTGTCCGTCGGGGAAGCGCAGGTTCTCGCCGGAAAGCTCGAACCAGTCCCCAGCCCTGTGGTTGCACACCATGGGGCGATCGGTGGCGATGACCTCGACGCGCAGGTCGTAGAGCGTGAACGAGTCGTTCGGCGTGGACATCGTAAGCTCCGTGCGGGCTCCTGAAGGTGACCCGGCCGAGCGCCTTCCCGGTGAAGGGTCACGCTGTATGATAACGGCCGTGCGCGCTCCCCTCGAATTCCACGGCAAGCTCCTTGGCGCCCTCGCGCCCTTCGTCCTCTTCCTTGCCGGCGTGGGGTGGCTCGCGCTTTCGGGGGCGCCCGACGAAAAGGGGT
>DAIESF010000326.1 GCA_027346425.1 Gemmatimonadota bacterium
GCGCTCACCCCGGTGGCGCGCGCTGCCTCCACGAAGCCCCGCGTGGCGAGCGAGAGCACCTCGGCGCGCACGACGCGCGCCGTCTCCATCCAGCCGGCGGCGCCAACGAGAATGATGAGGAGTGGAATCGACGGCTGCACGATGGCGGCGACGATCATGAGGAACGGGAGTCGCGGGATCGCCAGCATTGCATCGGTGACGCGCATGAGCGCCGCGTCGATCCACCCCCGCACGAAGCCGCCGGTCGCCCCCACCGCTGCGCCTAACGCGACGGAGAGGAGCGCCGAGAGGAAGGCAATGGCCAGGGAGACGCGCGCGCCGACGAGGACACGCGCCATCACGTCGCGCCCGAGCTCGTCGGTGCCGAACCAGTGGGCCACTGACGGCGGGGCCCGTCGCGCCGCGAGGTCTATCGCCTCGCTAGCGCCAGGCGCGATGAACGGAGCAATCACGGACGCCACGGCGATGATGGCGAGCGTGGCCATCGCCAGGCGCACGCCGAGCGGAGGGGGCGCCGCCGAACGCGCGGGGAGGGCGCCGAGCGCTGCGGCTGGCGCGGTCATTCGCGCACCCGCGGGTCGAGGAGCCGATAGCTCAGGTCTGCCACCAGGTTGGGTGCGATGACCGCAGTCGACGACACCATGAGGAAGGCCATCAGCACGGAGTAGTCGCGCCGGGCCAGCGCCTCGGTGAACAGCCCGCCAAGCCCCGGCCATGCGAAGACGCTCTCGGTCACCACCGCCCCGGACACCAAGATGGCGGCGTCGAGGAGGACGATGGTGGCAAGGGGGAGGAGCGCATTGCGCAGCGCATGGCGAAAGACCACCTGCCGCTGAGGGACGCCGCGCCCGTGCGCCGCGAGGACGTAGCGTTGCGCCAGCTGCGTGAGCATCGAACTGCGCAGGTAGCGGCTCCACACGGCAGCGTGCACGGTGGCCAGCACCGTGGCCGGGAGGATGAGGTGCCGCACCCGATCGAGCAGGTCGCCCCCGAGGATGGACGTCCGCCCGGAGGAGGGGAGCCACCCTAACGATACGGAGAGGAGGAGCTGGAGCAGGAGGCCGAACCAGAACGCGGGGAGCGAGGTCCCGGCGAGCGACAGGACGGTGACGCTCCGGTCGAACCAGCCGCGCCGGCGAGCCGCGGCGATGACGCCGGCCGGGATGGCAGCGAGGATCGCCATGGCGAGCGAGGCCACGATGAGCTCGAACGTCGCCGGGAGGCGCTCCCCCATCCGGAGCGTGACCGGGCGTCCATCGGCGAACGAGTAGCCCCAGTCCCCGGTCACGAACCCCTTGAGCCAGGCGAGGTACTGGATGGGGAGCGGGCGGTCGAGCCCTAACGAGCGCCGCAGGCGCTCGATGTCCTCCGGTCGGACGTTGGGGTTCTCGAGGTAGATCGCCATCGGCCCCCCCGGTGCCGCATGCAGGAGCGCGAAGACGAGGACGGAGATGATGAGGAGGAGCGGGAGCGCCTGGGCCAGGCGTCGCGCGGCGAGGGTCAGCACGGGGCGATCGCCGGAGTGGAGGTGTGGGCGGGGCGCGGCAATCGGCGACCTGCGGGGGCCCCCCCCGACAACAACCTGCCGATTCGCCACGCTCCCCTTCGCATCATTCGATTGCCCGTTGTATCACTTCGCCCCTGTCCCATCCGCGATCTCCCACTCCCACACGTTCCAGAAGATCCCGGTGTTGGTCGGGTTCCCCTTGAAGTTGCGGAGCGTCGCCGGCACGGCGTCGAGACGCGTCACGTTGTACAGCGGGATCTCCGGGGCCAGCTCTGCCAGTCGCTGCTGCGCCGCCACCAGCAGCGCCCGCCGGGGAACCCGGGCCACCGTGCGATCCGATGCGTACAACAACCTGTCCAGCGAGTCGTCGGCCACGTAGTTGATGTTGCGCCCGGCCGGGGGCGTCCGATCCGAGGCGAAGAAGAGGGTGACCTCGGGGTCGCTCGGCATGTGCCACCAGTGCAGCATGGCGTCGAACTTCCCCTCGAACCAGAGCGACGAGATCGCGGTCCCGTCGACGAGCTGGATCTTCACGTCCACCCCCACGTCGCGCAGTTGCCGCTGCACCGCCTGGGCGATGTTCTCGCGGATGGCGAAGCCAGCCTGCGTGAGGAGGGTGAAGGTGAGCGGGGCGCCGTCCCGGTCGCGGATGC
>DAIESF010000330.1 GCA_027346425.1 Gemmatimonadota bacterium
ACTCCTGAGGACAATGTGATCGGGACAGCGGTCTCTCGATTGCCGCTCGTCTCGCGGCAGGAGCGCGCGCTCCCACGGGGAACGCAGCGACGCGTGCGACGCCGGACGTACGATTCGAACGACCGCTACGAGGCGGGGAGCACGACGATCGTGAAGAGGGCAGGGGCCCCCTTCAGTGCAGCGCCGCCAATGGTCGCGTTCGCTCGCACCACGATTGTATCTCGTAGCACCGTTCCCGCCAGCGTTCTTACGCGCAAGGTGCGGCTGACGATGCCGGTGCCGTCGGTGGTGTCGACGGTCGACACGCGTCCCTGGGGGCCGATGAGGGCATACGTGTTCGTGTCGCCCAGCGCCAGCGGAGCGCCGCCCCGCAGGATCTCGAACTTCACCCGGACCGCGTTCACGGTCGAGGTCCCGGAACGGACGATGAAGCCGACCTTCATCGACGAGTCGGTCGTCGAGCCGGTGGTGGGGAGCCGGTAGCTGACGGTATCGATCGATGCGCCATTCGGGGCGATCGAGTCGGGGCGAGGAATGACCTCCACGCTTCGCACGAGGCTCTGCAGCCCGCCCACCACCGCGTACACCTTCCCCGTCCCCCTCACCCCCGTCCGGCCGACCAGGAGGTTGCCGTTGGCGATCGTGACGAAGGTATCGGTCGCGACGAAGGTCACGGGCGCATCTGCGATCTCATTGCCGTCGCCGCCGTACGCTCGTGCGCGAAGGGGTTCCGCGACCCCCAGCGTATCGCGAAGGGTGTCGCCTGCGACGACCGAGGGATTCGTGGTGGCGATGAACTCGAGTGACGCCAGGGCGTTCGGGTCGACGCTGAGCGCGATGCAGGAGGCCGTGCCGGCGGCCAGGGCCAGGCACGCGAGCGCTGTCCAGCGCCGAATCACCGGAATCGCTCCGCCAAGAGCGTCGCGAGGTTCACATAGGCCTGCGCCGCCGCATCCGCCGGGGTGCGCAAAACGACCGGCTGCCCGGCGGCAAATGCCTCCAGCGCCGCCTCGGTGCGGGGGATGACGATGTCGAAGACCATGTTCCGCGGGAGGTGCTCGCGAACGTAGTCGGCGACGCGCTGTGACGACGGGTGGCTCGGTTCGAACATCGTGAGGAGGATGCCGTCCAGGGTGAGATCGCGATTCTTTTCGACGATCTCCTGTATACCCCGCAGGATCTGCGGGGTCGTCTGGAGGGCGAGCGGTTCGCACTGCAGCGGGACGATTACGTGCTGGCTCGCCTCGAGCACCCGGTGCACGATGGGGCCGAGTCCCGGGGGCGTGTCGACGACCACGATGTCGCAGCGTTCGCGGGCCGTGGTCAGCAGGTCGCGGAGGACCGAGGTCTCGGCAATGAGCTGCTGGTAGAAGGTGTGGTCCGTCGCGTCGGAGACGGAGCCGGCGAGGATCGCCCGCAGCCAGGGGAGCGCGGTAGGAAGGAGGATTTCGCGCAGGTTGCGGACGCCGTTCAGGTAGTCGGCGAATCCGTAGGTGGGGTGGCCGCGGCGGAGCCCGATCCCATAGCGCACCGCCCCCTGCGGGTCGACGTCGATGATGACCGTCTTGAGTCCGCGCCGGGCGAAGGCAGCTGCGAGATTGACCGAGGTGGTAGTCTTGCCGACCCCGCCCTTCTGGCTCACGACCGCGAGGACGCGCCCCACGTTACTTCTCGATCTCGGGCGACTCCGCCGCCGGCTCGTCCACCTGCGGCGAGCGCAGTTCCTCGAGCGCGCGGGTGGCGTGCTCGATGTTGGCCGAGTCGGCGCTCTTGGAGGGGGAGGCGAGGAAGGCCTCGAGATGCTGCGCGGCCTCGTCGCGGTCGCCGCGCTTGAGGAGGAGGAAGGCGAGGCCGTAGTGCGCCCCCGGGAGGGCGGGCTGCAGCTCGAGCGCGCGCTTGTAGCAACGGATGGCCTCGTCCAGTCGCGACTGGCGCGAATAGGCGATGGCCATGTTGAGCAGGATCTTGTGGTCGTCCGGCTTCTCTCGCAGAGCGAGGCGGTACGACGTGAGGGCAGCGTCGAGATCCCCCGACTTCTCGAGGGTCAGCGCCTCACTCAGGTAGTCGAGGCGCCGAGAATCCTTCTCGCTCCTGCCGCCGAACAGGCGGCTCAACCATGACATGCGATCGAGGCTGGGCTGAAGGGAGGCCGGTCATCGCGCGCACGCACGCGTTCATGCGCACGACTGGGCGCTGCGCGCGCAAAGCTATAGTGCGTTGGCATCGCGGGCAACCGCGACGTGCAGCTACCGGGGAGGACGTTTCGCCCCCGGGAGCGTGACGGTGTGCCCCGGCATGTCGCCGCGCGACACGCTGCATCATGCTACGTATCGCGCCCGACGCCTGCGTCGGAGATCACCAACTCGCCCTCGTGCACGCGCCTCGCTAGGTTAGGCCTCAGGGGCGCGTTCGCGCATGCACCTGCCGCCATCGGTGGCCGGCGTGCCGTGCGGTGCCGAGGCCCATCACGCTCAGCACGTCCACGCCGAGGTCGAGATATGTCGCCGCGTCGCTACGAGGTCGATCCCGCCAAGGGACGGTTTGATGTGGAGTGGCCGTTGTTCGGCGAGCTCTCGCGGGCGCTCGCCCTGAAGGTGGCCCGGTCGTTCGATCCGGAGATCGTCGTTGGGGTCGCCACGGCCGGCGTGATCCCTGGGGCGGTGGTCGCGGCGATCCTCGACCGCGAGTTCCGATCGATCCTGGTGAGCCGGCGCGACCATGACGGGGTGCGCGAGACCCCCGCCGTGCTGGGGGCGGCCCCGCACGAGGCGCGTGGGCGACGGGTGTTGATCGTCGACGAGACCTGCGACAGTGGGGCGACGATGCGCCTGGCGGTGGCGGCGATCGTGAATGCAGGGGCGTCCGAGGTCCGGACCGCGGTCTCGTTCAAGACCGGGAGCTACGAACCCGACTTCCACGCCCTCGCGACCGAGAGCACGATCGTCCTCCCATGGGATCGCGAGGTGTTGCTGGACGGGGAACTGGTCCCCAACCCGAAGTACCACGAGGCGCGTTAGGCGCTCCGGCTCACTGGTCTCCGCCGGCCCCGCCGCCCTGATCCCCGCCGCCCTGATCCCCGCCGCGCTGCCCCCCCCGTGCTCAGGCGTTGGCGGTGATCGCTTCCTCGTAGGGAAGCCCGCGCCCCATGTCGTCGTAGATCTGTTCCATCACCGCCGGGCTCCCCACCAGGAAGCGACATCGCGGGTCACCGGCGGAGCGGCACTCCACCTCGAGCACGGCGACCGGTGCCCCGGCCACCCGCCCGAACAGGTCGGCGAACATCCCTGTGCTCAGGTGGCAGCAGGGCTGGTCCATCCCGCTCGCCGGGTCGGCCTCGCCCCAATCGGGAGAATCGAGGGTGGCGACGATGTCGCCGATGGAGCCGACGGAGAGGCTCCCCCATCCGGCGTCGCGGAAGAATTCCGACGCGCGCTGCTCGAACGCCTCGACGTCGAGCGACTCGGCGGGAATCTCGCTGCGCTCCCCCAGCCAGCGGCGGAAGGCTTCCCACATCGCATCCCCCCCCGCGTACCCGGCCTCCTGGAGATACACGGCGGCGTCGGGGCCGCCGTCTCGCAGGAGGGCGGTGCGCAGCGTCGCGAGTGAGGCGCGCGTGAGGGCGAGCATCCCGTGTCCGGTGAGGTCGAGCGGCTGAGGCATGGGGAATCCCGTTCGGTTAGCGTCCAACTCTCCGCAGCAACTCGGCTTCGTCGATCACCTCGACGCCGAGGGCCTTGGCTTTCTCCAGTTTGCTCCCGGCCGCCTCGCCGGCGACGAGGAAGCTCGTCTTCTTCGAAACGCTGTCGGTGACCCGCGCCCCAGCACGCTCGAGCAATTCGGAGGCGTCGGTGCGGCTGAGGGTCGGCAACGTCCCAGTGATGACGACCGTGAGCCCCCTGAGGGCACCATCCTGCGCCACCGGCTGCGGCTCGTCCATGGTGAGCCCCATCACCTCCAGCCGGCGGATCAGCGCCTGGGCTTCGGGATCCTGAAAGTATGACACCACAGACTTGGCGATGATCGTCCCGATCCCGTGGACCTGGCCGATCTCGTCCTCCGAGGCCCGCATGAGGGCCGCCATCGTCCCGAAGTGTCGGGCCAGGAGCTCGGCGGCGGTCGCCCCGACGTGCCGGATCCCCAACCCGAAGAGGAGGCGGGAAAGGGGCTGTCCCTTCGACGTCTGAATGGCGTCGACCAGAAGCTGGGCACTGCGGTCGGCGAAGCGCTCCAGCGTCGTCACCTGCTCGACCGTCAGCGCATACAGGTCGGACGGATCGCGCACCAGTCCGGCGTTCACCAGCTGCTCGAGGCGGGCGTACGAGAGCCCGCGAATATCCATGGCATCGCGGGAGGCGAAGTGGACCAGCCCCTCGAGGCGGCGCCCTTCGCACCCCACGTTGGGGCAGTAGTACGCCACCACCTCCTCGTCGCGGATCACCGGCGTTCCACACACCGGGCAGGCCGACGGCATGCGCCACGCGACCTCCCCCCCAGTGCGCTTCTCGGGGACCGGACCGATCACCTGCGGGATGACCTCGCCGGCCCGCTTGACCTGCACCGTATCGCCGATGCGCAGGTCCTTGGCGACGATCAGGTCCTCGTTATGCAGCGTCGCATAGGTCACGGTCGTCCCCCCGATCTCCACGGGCTCGAGCACGGCGTAGGGATTGAGCGCCCCGGTGCGCCCCACGTTCACGCGAATCTCCAGCAGGCGCGTTTCGGCAATGTCCGGGGCGAACTTGCGAGCGATGGCCCAGCGCGGCTCGCGTCCCCCCACCACCCCGAGGTCGTCCTGCAGCGCGAGCCGGTCGATCTTCACCACCCCACCGTCGATGGCGAAGTTGAGGGTGGCGCGTACGCGGTGCTCCAGCTGGTGCGCCCACTCCGCCACCTCGTGGAGCGAGGTGCACCGCCGGCGGTGCGGCGCGACGGGGATCCCCCACGACTCCAGGGCATCGAGCACCTCCGACTGCGTGCTCACGGGAATCGGATCTCCGGGAGCCGCAACCATCGTATAGCCAAAGAAGCGCAGCGGGCGCGTGGCGGTGATGGCGGGGTCGAGCTGGCGCACCGCCCCGGCGGCGGTGTTGCGGGGGTTGACGAAGGTTTTGTCGCCCTTGGCGCGCTGCTGCTCGTTGAGTTGCTCGAAGTCGTCGCGGCGCATGTAGACCTCGCCGCGCACCTCCAGCACCTCGGCGGCCACGCCGTTCAGGCGCAGGGGGATCTGGCGGATGGTGCGGATGTTTTGCGTCACGTCTTCGCCGGTTTCGCCATCGCCCCGGGTGGTG
>DAIESF010000373.1 GCA_027346425.1 Gemmatimonadota bacterium
GAGGACCTCCCGGTACGGATCGCGCTGTATCGCATCCTCCAGGAGGGGCTCTCCAACGCGTACCGCCACGGCGGGGCGAGCCGCGTCACCGTCTCGCTGCGCGCCGTACGTGGCGCCGCGCGCCCACGATTGCGCCTCGAGATCGTCGACACTGGCGCAGGCTTCGACACGACCAACGCACTCGGCGAATCGCACTTCGGCCTCCGTGGGATGCGCGACCGAGTCGAGATGGTGGGAGGATCGTTCGAGCTGGTCAGTGCGCCGGGACAAGGGACACGCGTCGCGGTGGAGGTAGACGCGTCATGACGCAACGCCTCCGCATCGTCCTCGCCGATGACCACGCCCTCGTGCTCGAAGGGCTGCGTTCGCTGCTCGATGCACAGCCCGACATGCAGGTCGTCGGCGCGGCGACAAATGGCGCGCAGGTCATGGACCTCTTGCGCGTGCACCGCCCCGACGTCGTCGTCCTCGACCTCGAGATGGGGACGATGAGCGGGCTCGCCTGCCTCGAACGCATTCGCGCCGAGCGGATCCCGGTCCGCGTCCTCGTCCTCTCGGCGTACGGCGACGGCACTTCGATGCGCTCGGCGCTCGACGGCGGCGCCGACGGCTATGCGCTCAAGACCGACTCACCACGCAATACCGTCGACGCCATCCGCCAGGTCGCGCGCGGACAGCTCGTCTTCCCCATCGCCGCCAAGCGCTGGCTGCTGGGGAAGTCGACGGGGTCCGACCCGCGCCAGCTGACCGAGCGTGAAGAGTCGGTGCTGGCCCTCCTCGCCGAAGGGGCGACCAACGCCGAGATCGCCCGCCGCCTGCGGGTGAGCGAGAACACGGTCAAGTTCCACCTGCAGAACCTGTACACGAAACTCAACGTGGGGAACCGCACCGAAGCCGTCGCCGTGTACCTGCGGGAGCGCACGCCCAGGCGTTAGGCCCCCTCTCGTCTTCTCGTCTTCTCGTCTTCTCGTCTTCTCGTCTTCTAGGGGTCCTTCGTCGTCGCCAGACGCCGCCCCAGGTGTGAGAAGTACTTCTCGATCGTCGACGTCTCCCCGAAGACGTACTTCATGAGGAAGCGGAAGAGCGGGTTGTAGACCTCGCCCTCCTCGGTGATCAGGAGCCGCGTTCCACCCTCGTCCGGGAAGAGCTCGTACCGCCACACCCCGCCATACGGGAGCCCTCCGGTGGCGATGCGCACCACGAAGCGCTCCGGCGCGACCATCTCCTCGGCGACGTATTCCACGCGGTCGCGCCCCGCGATCTCACGCCACGACGGAAGCCCGTGAACGCTCGGGAGGAGTTCGACGCTGGAGATATCCTTGCGCCACGCCGCATAGCCTCCCACGTCGGTGATGATGCGCCATACGGTGTCGCGCGGCGCGTAGAATCGCTCGCCGCGCGCTGCGACGTGGCCGACGGGGAGCGAGCGCCCCGCCACGTACATCATCACGACCGTCGCGATGACGAGGACGATGAGATAGGCAAGGATTCGCATCGCGAGCGGTCGGCAAAGGTGAGGGGAGCGCTCGATCACCGTTGATATAGCACCACCAGCGGAAACGCGCGAATCGCCCCCGCGCGTCCCGGGCCCATGGCGAATCGGTGCATCGACTCCAGCGAGAGCCGACGCACGTCAGCGCATCAGCTCCTGCAGCCGCTCTCCGTGGGTGCGGCTGGAGGTCAGCTTCGTCCCGTCGGACATGGTGATGACGTATTCGCCGTGCCCCCACGGTTCGATCCGCCTGATGCGGTCGATCGCCACGATCGCCGAGCGATGCACGCGCGCGAAGCGCTCGGGGTCGAGCTTGGCCTCGATCCCGCGCATGGAATCACGGAGCAGGTGGCGACGCCCCGCCGTCACCAGCGCGACGTAGTTCCCCTCGGCTTCCACGCGATCGATGTCGCCTGTCGCGACGAAGTAGACTCCCTTGGCGTCGCGAATGGGGAGACGCGCCGGAAAGCGCGGACGCGGCCGCAGCTCGGCGAGCGCCCTGAGCGCGGCGCGAAGCTCCTCCCCTCCAGCAGCCTCTCCCGCCGCGCCCGGCGCCGAGAGCCTTGCCTGGAGCCGGGCAATCGCCCGGTCGAAGCGATCGATGTCCACCGGCTTCACCAGGTAGTCGATCGCCCCCAGGTCGAAGGCGCGCACGGCGTGGGCGTCGTACACGGTCACACAGACCAGCGACGGCACGGCCTCGCCCGCTTCTGCATCGGCGGCCACTGCCTCTCCCACCGCCACGCCGACGGGCGCCCCCGGCGAGTTGAGGGCCACCGGCGGCTGCCCTCGCTGCGACGCCTGGGCGATGGTGACGCGAACCGGAACGACGAAGCTGCAACTGGCGACGAAGCTGGCCGTCGCCATCAGGACGATGCGCGTGCGCATGAGAAAGGCTCCACGACAGGTGGTCGGAACGACCGTAGTCTCTCGCGGAGCCTCGAGCGCACGTGAAGCAAGGTGACGATCTGGACCGCTGGTGGTGCGAGTTGGACCGTCGCCCCCGCGGCGCCGCGGCCGGGGCGCCCCCGGCGGCGGCGTGCCTAGCCGATGGCGATGCGGCTGGTGATGTAATCGCGAACCGCCGTCGCCGCGATACGCTCCTGCGCGAGCGTGTCCCGGTCGCGCACTGTCACCGTCCCGTCGGTCATCGTCTGGCCGTCGATGGTGATGCAGAACGGGGTCCCGATCTCATCCTGCCGACGGTAACGGCGGCCGATCGCCCCGCTCTCGTCGAGGAAGATCGGGAAGTGCGGGCGCAGCTCGTTCGCCAGCTTCGCGGCGAACTCCGGCATCCCTTCCTTCTTGGTGAGCGGAAAGACTCCCGCCTTGATGGGAGCGAGCGACGGGTGCAACCCGAGGACGACGCGCCCCTCTTCCTCGCCGGCAACCGCCTCCTCGCGATAGCCGTTGACCAACACCGCGAGCGTCGTGCGATCGGCGCCGACGGAGGTTTCCACGACAAACGGGACGTAGCGGCGGTTGGTCGCCTGGTCGACGTAGTCGAGGCGCTTCCCCGAGTACTCCTGGTGGCGCGTGAGGTCGAAGTCGCCGCGATGGTGGACCCCCTCGATCTCCTGGAAGCCGAGCGTCCCGCCGAAATCGAACTGGATGTCGAAGGCGGCGCGCGCGTAGTGCGCCAGTTCCTGCGGCGTGTGCTGATGGAAAAGGAGGCGGTCCTCACGCAGCCCTAACGACTGGTGCCAGGCCATGCGCTGCCCCTTCCAGTACTCGAACCACTGCATGTGGTCCGACTCCGGGTCAACGAAGAACTGCATCTCCATCTGCTCGAACTCCCGCGTCCGGAAGATGAAGTTCCCCGGGGTGATCTCGTTCCGGAACGCCTTGCCGATCTGGGCGATCCCGAACGGGATGCGCTGGCGCGACGCCTGCTGGACGTTGAGGAAGTTGACGTAGATCCCCTGCGCCGTCTCCGGGCGCAGGTACACCACCGCCGCCGAGTCCTCGACCGGCCCCATGAAGGTCTTGAACATGAGGTTGAAGAGGCGCGGCTCGGTGAGCTGGCAGTCGGTGTGCTCGCCCGGATGCTTGCTCGGCTTCCGCGGGCACTGCGCGTCTTCGAGCTTGTCGGCGCGGAAGCGCGCCTTGCACGCCTTGCAGTCCACCAGCGGGTCGCTGAAGCCGCTCACGTGACCGCTGGCTTCCCAGACCTTCGGGTGCATGAGGATGGCCGCGTCGAGCCCTTCGACGTCGTCGCGCGAGCGCACCATCGCGTGCCACCAGGCATCCTTGACGTTCTTCTTCAGCTCAACGCCAAGGGGGCCGTAGTCCCAGACGGATCCCGTGCCGCCATAGATCTCGGAGGACTGGAAGATGAAACCGCGGCGCTTGCAGAGACTGACGAGCT
>DAIESF010000401.1 GCA_027346425.1 Gemmatimonadota bacterium
TGGCGAACGCGAGCGTCAGGGATCCCCCGAGTGGAGGAAAGGAGAAATCCACGTTGCACCCTCTGGCGCAAACAGGGACGTTGGTAACAGCATTTCCTCACACCCGCTGCGACTGGAGAACGACATGCCCGCGACCTTTACCCCCATCACCAACGATGTGCTGTCCGGCGTTCGGCAGGGTGACGAGCGCGCGCTCGAACGCCTGTTTCGCGAGCACTACGACGCGCTGATCGACGAAGCGAAGGCCAACCTCGACGACGATAGCTTCGCCCCGCGCATCGTCGAGACGGCGATGCTTCGCACCTGGCAGAAGCGTGCAGAGTTCGAGACGCCGCTGGCCCTCGAGAACTTCCTCCACGAAGCGGTGCACGAAGGCGCAGTTCGCGACAAGTCGCGTCGTGCGGGACTCCACCGCTTCGAGGGACATGAGGGAGTCGCCGCGCATCGCTCGAATGGGCACGCCGCCGCCACGGCCGACGACGTCTGGGCGCGCATCACCACCGTGATGCACGCGCCACCCCCCGATACCGGCAAGATGGCGAAGGCCAAGGCCGAACTCTCGCGTCACGCCGCCGCCGAGCACATGGCGGTCGTCGCCAAGCATCGGTCGATCTGGATGACGCTGCTCTACCTTCTGGCGGCAGGGGCGATAGTCGCCGGCGGGCTCTACGCCCTGTTCCGGGAGACACCATCCGGTAGGGCGACCCGCTATCTCAAGATGGACGAGTCGCACGAGATCATCTCGAAGTTCGCCCAGGTCGGGTCGGTCACCCTCGACGACGGGACCAAGGCGACGATCGGCGCCGACTCCCGGCTCCGCATCCCGCCGCGCTTCAATACCGAAGTGCGCGCCGTTCGCGTAACCGGCACGTCGTCATTCGAGGTGACGAAAGGGGGCGAGCTCCCCTTCGAGGTCCGGCTCGGTGAAGTCGCGGTCGTCGCCACGGGAACGAAGTTCGCGGTGAACTACGACACGGCCACCGCCTCGGCGCTGGTGCGTGTGGATGAAGGAACGGTCGAAGTTCGCTTCGGCGATACCAAGCAGTCTGTCGCCGCCGGCAAGGCGCTCGAGGTCGACAAGACAGGGGCGATGCGCGAACCCTCGCAGGGGACGCTCGATGAAGCGCTCGCCTGGACCAGCGGCCGGCTCGTCGTGAACGACCGCACCCTGCGGCAGGCGCTCGAGCAGACCCGCCGCTGGTATGGCATCGCGCTCATTCCGAACGACATGTCGCTCATGGAGCGCAAGGTCTCGGTGAACGCCCCGCTCGACTCCTCGACGGTGATGATCGCCGAGCTCGAGAAGAGCGGCAACATGGTGTTCGGGTGGGAGGACAAGACGATGGTCCTGTACGACGCCGCCAAGCCCATCCCGAAGAAGAAGCGGTAATCGCTCCCTGCTTAACGAACACCTCGCCCGGTGGCGCCGATGCTGGCGCCGCCGGGCGACTGCGTTCAGCTCCGGTCGCGGCGCACCAGGACCTGGCGTCCCTTGATGGTCGACGAGCGCAGCGCGTTCACGATGTCGTCGGCGATCTCCTCCGGGACCTCCACGATGGAGAATCGGTCGGCAATCTGGATCGCTCCGATTGCCCGCGCGTCGATCCCCGCCTCGTTGGCGATGGCGCCCACGAGGTCACCCGGGCGCACCTTGGCCGTGCGCCCCGCGCCGATGTACAGTCGTGCCACGTCCCACGCCGGCCCACGTGACGCGCTCCGCTTGTCGCGCGGCGCACCGGCCGGCTCTCGCCGCTCGCTGCGCGCGGGCTTCTCCTCGCCCCCGAACGTGCGCTCGCGTGCCCGCGCCGGACGAGCCGCGCGCGCCGACGCCGATTCACGCACTGATTCGCGCGCCGTTTCACGCCCCGCCCCGCGCCCTTCCGCCCCTCGCCCTTCGCTCCCCCGGTCGCGGCGCGGCGGGGCTGCGGGAATCTCCTCCTCCGCATCTGCGGTCCCGTCGCGCTGCTCGATCTGCTTCACCGCGGCCGCGGCCACGTCCATCAGGTCGAATTCCTCGGCCAGCGATTCCACGATCCCGCGATAGGCGTCCAGCTCACCGCCGAGGATCGCCTCACGCAGCGAGGCGCGGGTGAGTTCGAGTCGCCGCGAGCGGAGATCGGCCACGGTGGGGACCTGGGCGATCTCGATCTTCTGCTTGGTGAGGAACTCGATGTTGCGAAGGAGGCGATGCTCGCGCGGTTCGGCGAGCGTGATGGCCACCCCTTCTCGTCCGGCGCGACCGGTGCGACCGATCCGGTGGACGTACGATTCCGACGCCGACGGGACGTCGTAGTTGACCACGTGCGATACGTGCTGCACGTCGAGCCCGCGGGCGGCGACGTCGGTCGCCACGAGCAAGTCGGCCTTGTTGGCGCGGAACTTCTTCATCACTCGGTCGCGCTGCTCCTGCGAGAGCCCGCCGTGCAGCGCCTCGGCGCGGTGACCGCGCGCGTTGAGCGTCTCGGTGAGCTCGTCCACCTCGGTGCGGGTGCGGCAGAAGACGATGACCGACGTCGGGTGCTCGATGTCGAGGACGCGCGCGAGCGCAGCCATCTTGTGCGCCCGCGGGACGATGTATGCGACCTGGCGCACCTTGGCGCTCTTGCCGGCGGCGACCGGTTCACGATCGATCTTGATCGTCTCCGGATCGTTGAGGTGCTTGCCGGCGATGGCGGCAATGCGCGGCGGGAGGGTCGCCGAGAAGAGGGCGGTCTGGCGTTCGGCCGGCGTGGCCTCGAGGATGGCCTCGAGGTCCTCGGCGAAGCCCATGTCGAGCATCTCGTCGGCTTCGTCGAGGACGACGGTGCGGACCGAGTTGAGGTTGAGCGTCCCGCGCCGAATGTGGTCGAGCGCGCGTCCCGGGGTGGCGACGACGACGTCGACGCCGCGCTTGAGGGCGCGGATCTGCGTTTCCATCGAGGTGCCGCCATAGATCGGGAGGGCGACGATGCGCATCTCCTTTCCGTAGCGGTGTACGGCCTCCGCCACCTGCATCGCCAGTTCGCGGGTGGGGACGAGGATGAGGGCGGCGGTGCGATCGCGGGGTGGGGCTTCGGGGGCGAGGCGGTGGAGGAGGGGGAGGGCGAAGGCCGCCGTCTTCCCGGTTCCTGTGGCGGCCTGAGCCAGGACGTCTCCGCCCCGAAGGAGGGCGGGGATCGCCGCTCGCTGGATGGGGGTCGGTTCCTCGTAGCCGAGGGCGGTGAGGGCGGCCAGCACCCTGGGGTCGAGGCCGAGAGAAGCGAAGCCCGAATCGCCCTGTTCGTCGGCGGCCGGGGCGGAAACTGTGCGCGGAGTCATGATGGAAGGTAGTCGCCTCTGGCGTTATTGACAGATTCCCAGAGAAGTCATACTTTCATCCTTCGGCAGAAACGCGGATTCGCGTATCAGTCGTGATGACCATGGGACCTCGCTCTCGCGGTGGTCCCTTTTCAGTTATGCGTATCTTGTCACAACGGAATCAATGTTCCTGCGTGCAGATACGGCCCTTCGTGGGGGCTCCCGGCCACGAATCACCTGCGTAGTCGGGACGTACGGCTTTACCGGACTCCGACCACACAACATTTAGGAGTACGGCAATGCGTATCACCGGCACCGTGAAGTGGTTCAACGACGCCAAGGGCTTTGGCTTCATCACCCCCGAGAACGGGCAGAAGGATTGCTTCGTCCACCACTCGGCCATCCAGGGCAAGGGCTTCAAGTCCCTCGCCGAGGGCGAGCGCGTGGAGTTCGAGGTGGTTCAGGGCCAGAAGGGCCCGGCCGCCGAGAACGTCGTAAAGCTCGGCTAACTAGCCTGCCGCGCGCCGCGACTTCGGTCGCGGCGCGTACTGGCGGGTCGCAAGACACGAGTCTTTTTTCGCCGCACATGCGGCGTTTCCATCGAGTAACCATCCATGATTGAAGTCAAGCTCGACGAAGGCGATCGGTTGGAGTGGGCCCTCAAGGCCTTCAAGAAAAAGGTCCTGAAGTCCGGGATCCTCAAGGAGCTGCGTCGCAAGCGTCACTACGTGAAGCCGAGCGAAGCCCGCCAGCTCAAGTCGGCCGCGGCCCGTCGCCGCGCCCGGCAGAAGCCGCGCCCGTCCGAGTAAATCTCTCTGGATTTCGTTGCACCCCCGGGCTGTCCCATGCCCGGGGGCTTGCTGTTGCCGGGATCCCCGTAATCGGCCCTCGCGCAGCCGCTCGTCGCGATCGCTCGTCGCGATCGCTCGTCGCGATCGCTAGTCGCGATCTCGCGCGCCGGAATCGCTCAGCCGGAGCGCCGGGCGATCGATCACCGTCGCCGCGTCGTCCCCCTCGCCATCGCCCTCGCCCCCAGCATCGCGCGATACGTCGCGCGGAGGCTTTGGGCGCAAGGCGCGACGTGGGACGAGCTCTTCACCCAATTCGACCAGCACGCGCGTCGCAACCAGGCTCGCCAGCGGTTCGGGGACCCCCATCACACGGACGTAGGTGTCGATCGCTCGGTCGAAGGGCATGTCTTCGGCGAGCGTCTCGATGAACATGAGGGCGTTGCGCACGTGCGTTTCGATCAGCGCCTCCTCGGCCCGCGCCTGCGCCAAGCGCATGCGACGCTCCGCCCCCTCGTCGAGGCGACGCGGAAAGAGGGACTCCGGGAAGATGCGGCGCAGGAGCGACGCCATGTCAGCTCTCCTGGCTTTCGTACTGGTCCTTGAGGCTCGCCACGACCCCCGGGTCGGCGAGCGTCGTCGTGTCGCCTAACGCGCGCCCCTCGGCGATGTCGCGCAGCAGGCGGCGCATGATCTTCCCCGAGCGCGTCTTCGGGAGGTCGGCGCTGAACAGGATGTCGTCGGGGCGGGCGATGGCGCCGATCTTCTGCGCCACGAAGTCGCGCAGTTCATCGCGCAACGCCGGGTTGGCGTGGAAGCCCGTCCGCAGCGTCACGAAGGCCGCGATTGCCTGTCCCTTGAGCTCGTGGGTCTTCCCCACGACCGCGGCCTCGGCCACCGACGGGTGTTCCACCAGCGCGCTCTCCACCTCCATCGTCCCGATGCGATGTCCGGCGACGTTGAGCACGTCGTCCACGCGGCCGAGGATCCAGAAGTAGCCGTCGTCGTCACGCTTGGCACCGTCTCCGGCGAAGTACAGGTCGGGGCGTCCGGGCCACTTGGAGAAGTACGTGTCGACGTAGCGCTGGTCGTCACCCCAAATCGTCCGCAGCATCGACGGCCACGGACGTGTGAGCGTGAGCAGTCCGCCACCCACCGCAATCCGCTTCGCCGAAGCGTCGACCAGCTCGGCCGAGTAGCCGGGGAGCGGGTGCGTTGCCGATCCCGGCTTGGTGGCGGTAATGCCGGGGAGGGGGGAGATGACGATCGCTCCCGTCTCCGTCTGCCACCACGTATCGACGATGGGGCAGCGCCCCCCTCCGATGTGCGTATGGTACCACATCCACGCTTCGGGATTGATCGGCTCCCCGACGCTCCCCAGCAGGCGTAAGCGGGAGAGGTCGTGCTGCCCGGGCCAGTCGGTCCCCCACTTCATGAAGGCGCGGATGGCGGTAGGGGCGGTGTAGAAGACCGTCACGCCGTGGCGCGCGCACATCTCCCACATCCGGTCCTTCTCCGGCCAGTCGGGGGCCCCCTCATACATGACGCAGGTGGCACCGTTCGCCAGCGGTCCGTACACCAGGTACGAGTGCCCGGTGACCCACCCGACGTCGGCCGTGCACCAGAAGACATCCTCCTCCTTGAGGTCGAAGACGTGCTTCGTGGTGTAGGTGACGCCAGTGAGGTATCCCCCGGTGGTATGCACGATCCCTTTAGGCTTCCCGGTCGTCCCCGAGGTGTAGAGGATGAACAGGACGTCTTCCGAGTTCATGTGCTCGGGGGGGCAGTCGGCCTCGGCGTGCTGCATGAGGCGGTGCCACCAGTAGTCGCGCCCCTCCTGCATCTCCACGTATGCCTCGCCGATCGGCCCC
>DAIESF010000405.1 GCA_027346425.1 Gemmatimonadota bacterium
TACCCGGCCATCAAGCCGCCGTGGGGGACCCTCAACGCGATCGACCTCAACACGGGCGACACCAGGTGGTCGATCCCCTTCGGCGAGTACCCGAAGCTCGTCGCCCAGGGACTGAAGGACACCGGCAGCGACAACTATGGCGGCGCGATCGTGACCGAGAACGGACTGCTCATCATCGCGGCCACCACGTACGACAACAAGATCCGCGCCTTCGACAAGACCAACGGGAAGCTCTTGTGGGAAGGACAACTCCCGGCAGCGGGGAACACGACACCGGCCACCTACATGGTGCACGGGAAGCAGTACATCGTGATCGCCTGCGGGGGCGGGAAGAACGGGGCGCCGAGCGGGGGGACGTACGTGGCCTTTGCGCTGCCGTAGGGCGCGCGTACGCGAGGCGGAGGAGTGCGCAGGACAGTCGGCCGCGCGTGTCAGATGCTACCAGCCGATAGGCCACTTCCGTCAGATGCAACGCCTTCTGGCCTTACCCGCCGATCCTTCAGACTCCCGGGCCATGCGCGCCCGGTGAGAGGTGACGTGACGGGCGGAGGAGTGCATAGACCGCGAACAGCGACACGAAGTTGATCCCGACTTCAACCTGACCCGCGGGGGACCGGCACTGGCTGGCCCATGGAAATCGATCGCGAAGGTTACAGCAGCCGCAGGTCCACCGAACAGCTCGGACCATGCGATGATCGTGACCCAGTACTCGATGATCCGGCGCATCACCAGCACGATGCTATCCATGCCGCCGCGCGAGCGCGAGACGCCTTTACTCGTCGTGCCACCGCCGCCACGGACGTGCTACCTGCCTGGATGGCGTGCATGAGCATTCCTCATCATGCCATGACGGAGAACGTCGGGGAGGGGCATACGGCCCTGCGTCACGCTTTCCAATGCCATCGCTGGGCGGCAGGGCTTCCCAAGCATACGACGGCAGGCACAAAGGTCAAGCTAAAGAGTTGCCGAAGGACACGAGGTTCCCGCGACGTCGGCCAGCACTAGTGAGGCAAAGAGGTCGGCGGCGGTCCTTGAATGCCGCCTGGTGGCGTCACGCATGGCACGCGCGCGTTGCAGCTGTCCAGCGTGCCCGCGAGGCTATCGTCCCGCCGCTCGGTGCGGCGGCGCCGAGGCGCATCGGTCACCCCGCGACGTCAGCCGCCAACGGGATCGTGAACCGGAATGTCGCCCCCTCGCCCAGCTGCGACTCGGCCGAGAGCTCGCCGCCGTGCGCCTCCACGATCCCGCGCGCAATCCAGAGTCCGAGCCCCGCGCCATGCCCGCCCTGACCACCCACTCGCCGCTCTCCCGTCCAGAAGACGGTGAAGAGGTGCGGAAGCTCATCGGCCGCGATCCCCGGGCCCGTGTCGATCACCGCGCCACGCAACACGCCATTGTCCACCGTGAAGCGCACATCCACGCGCCCACCGCGCGGCGTGAACTTCACGGCGTTTCCCACGAGGTTCGAAAGCAGCTGCACCATCCGCGCGCGATCGACCTCCCCGATCGCCTCCGCGGCTCCCTCCCCATCCATGAACGCCAACGTCACCCCCGCCGTCTCCGCGAGGGGGGCGAGCATCACGCGCGCGCTCTCGAAGGCGTCGCCGACGCGGTGCGCCTCACGATGGATCCGCAGCCCATCGCCCCGGATCGACGATGCATCGAGCAGGTCCTCCACCAACCGCTGCATCGCCACCGCATTGGCGTGAATCGTGGCCAGCGCCGAGCGCTCCCATGCCGCGCCCCCGTCGTCCACGGATGCCTGGGGCCCAAGCCCCTGCAGCATCAGCGTCTCGGCGTACATCGAGACGACGGCAAGCGGATTGCGCAGGTCGTGCGCCACCACCGCCAAGAGGCGCCCGCGCTCACGTGTCGCCTCCTCGGCCCGCGCGCGGGCGGCGCGCTCGTCCAGGTGCAACAAGCGCGTCTCGAGGAGGTTCTCCACCCGCAGCAACACCTCCGTGGTGTCGAACGGCTTGGTGACGAAGTCGCGCGCACCGCGCGAGAGCGCTCGGTCGCGCGTCTCCGGCGTCACGTCGGCGGTGAGCACCAGTATCGGGCGATACTCACCCGCAGGGGTCACCGCACGCAGGTCGGCCAGGATCTCGAGCCCGTGCCGATGCGGCATGTTCAGGTCGAGGAGGATCAGGTCGGGGGCATGCTTGTCGACCAGGGGCAAGACCTGACGGGCATCGCCGGTGCGCACGAGCCGCGTGTACCCGGCGGAGTCGAGCAGCCCCTCCAGCAGGTCGAGGTTCGCCTCCTCGTCGTCGACCAGGAGGATCGTGCAGCGCGCGAGTCGCTCGGCGATCGTGCCGCTCACCCCTTCCCCCCCGGGAGGAAGCGCTCGACTACCTCGAGGAACTCGTCGACGTCGAGCGGCTTGGTGAGATAGGCATTGGCCCCCATGAGACGCAGCCGGTCGAGCGAGGTCTTGGTGGCGTCGGCGCTCACCACCACCTCCGGGATACGCTCGGTGCGCGGGTCGCTGCGCAGCCGCCGCAGCACCTCCTCACCGGGAATGTCTGGCAGGTGCAAGTCGAGGAGGACCACGTCGGGAAGGTGCTCGCGCGCCAGCTCGACGCCGAGTTGTCCCTGCAGCGCCGGAAGTGTTCGCCATCCCGGGCGCGCCTGGAGGATCGCTTCCACCAGCGAGAGGTTGGCCAGGTTGTCCTCGATGTACCGGAGCGTGGCGTCCCGATGCTCGACGACGGGAACCGCAAAGCTCCCCGTGGTGTCGAGCCTGCCTACCGGGTCGTGCGCTCCGTCGACCTCGACGCGAAAGGTGCTGCCGTCGGGCGAGGTCGACTCGAGGATCAGTGCCCCCCCCATCGCCTCGCACAGTCGCTGCGACAGGGCGAGCCCGAGCCCCGTCCCCTCCACCTCCGTCTGCTCCGCGCCGAGCC
>DAIESF010000417.1 GCA_027346425.1 Gemmatimonadota bacterium
TAACCGCAATCCTCACATCATCTTCCCCGCGGCAGTGGCGCGCCGGCCCCGTTTACCGCCTCACCCGCCCCCCAGCGACCCCTCCCGAAACTCCTCCAGCTGGTACGACTTGCCGTCGTGATGCGCGTACCCCCACGCGTGCTCCCAGTCGTGCTCGAAGACGAGGAGCCATCGCTCGTCGGCAGCGCGGGCCAGGAGCCGTCGCTTGGATTCGAGCGTCACCAGCGGCTCCACGTCGTACCCCATGATCCACGGGAGCGGGAGGTGCGACGCCGTCGGGCAGACGTCGCCCAGAAAGCAGGCGACCGCCCCGCCACCGCCATCCACCATCACGCTCTGGTGATACGGGACGTGCCCAGGGCTCGCCACGACCGAGATCCCCGGCACCACCCCCCCGTCTCCATCGAGGAAGTCGAGCTGCCCGGCCGCCAGCAGCGGCTCCCAGTTGTGCGGAAAGTACGACGCCGACGTGCGCTCGTTGGTGTGCGTGGCATACTGGTGCTCCCCGCGCTGCACCACGTACCGCGCCCGCGGGAAGGCGGGGCGCACCGCTCCCGACGCATCGACCCAGGTGTTGCCGCCGGCGTGGTCGAAGTGGAGGTGCGTATTGATCACCAGCCGCACGTCGTCCGGGGCATGACCTAACGACGCGAGCGCGTCCTCGAGCCAGGTGCGCGCGTCGCCCCCCGCATTCTCGATCCCGTAGATGTCGCGGAACTTGTCCCCCTCCTTGTTCCCCACGCCGGTGTCGACAAGAACGAGCCCGTCGTCGTGCTCCACCAGGAGGCAGCGCATCCCCAGCTGGATGCGGTTGCGCGCGTCGGGGGCGATGCGCCGCTCCCAGAGCGGCTTGGGGACCACGCCGAACATCGCCCCGCCGTCGAGCTTCTGCCCCCCGGCCTGGAGGGCATGGACGCGGAACCTGCCTAACGTGGTAGAGCGGACGGACGGGGCGGAGGAGCTCATGACTCGGACGATCAGATCGTGGGGTCGACGTCGACACCGCGCGGCAGGGCCGAGCGGCGCCGGGACGCGCGCGAGCGCCCGCCCTGGAGGAGGGCCAGCAGCTCGCGCCAGGTGGACACGCCCCGCTCATCCGCCAGATGCAACAAGCGGACGAGAACGTGGGCGGTGGCCAGGGCATCGCCGGCCGCGCGGTGCCGCGCCCCGATGTCGATCCCGAAGTGGTGCGTCACCGCGTCGAGCGAACGGCGCGGCAGCTGCGGCAGGAGGGCTCGTGCAAGGCGCACCGTGCACAGTGCGTCCCCGCGCAGCACCACGCCGGCAGCTCGTTCGACCTCGTGCGAGACGAAGCGCCAGTCGAACGGGGCGTTGTGGGCCACGAAGACGCGCTCGCGCAGGCGCCCCACCACCTCGGCGGCGACCTGCGGGAACGGGGGAGCCGTGCGCACCATCTCCTGCGTGATCCGGGTCAGCGCGACGATGGCCGGCGGGATCGGGCGCCCCGGGTTCACCAGGGTCTCGTAGCACTCGGTCACCTCGCCCCGCTCCACCTGCACGATGGCGATCTCGGTCACCCGGTCGCGCTGCGACGGCGACGTCCCCGTCGTCTCGACGTCGACGACGGCGAAGCGCATGTCGGCGAGGAGGACGTCGTCTCCTCCGGAGGCGGACGCCGCCTCGCGACGCTCGCGCACGGTGCGCCCTCGCTCCCCAACGCTCGACGGCGGGACGATCCCCTCCGCCGCGGCAATCGCGTGGCGCTCCCGATCGTTGGCGATGAACCATCGCCCCTCGGCATCGCGGGCGAAATCGCCGTGGCGGCTGAACAGTGCCTCGGCGAGGCGCTCCGCCACCTGCACCGGCGCCCCCGGCAGCGAACAGACGCGCTCCATCAGCGCCACCGCGTCGAGGGCCCCGCCCGCGAGGGCCTCACGCGCGCGCAGCAGGAGGAGCGAGTCGGTGGCGACCGCTTCGACCCCCCTCACCCCGAGGCCTCGACGCGCGCGGCGCACCGGCTGGCAACGCGCGTGCGGACGGTCACGCCCCGGCGAGGCGCGCGCCCTGCCGGCCCCACGTCGATGATGTCGTCGCACCGAAGGCCGCCACGGGCGTCGAGGGAGACCACGGGGAGTCCCGGTCTCGCGGCGTGAGGGAGGACCGAACGCGGCGGCACGATGTCCGACGTGACGTGACGAGGCATGGGGACAAAGTAAGCCCTTGTCCCGGATTCGGCGCCGCCCCCCGACAGCCGCACGGCGGCGCCACCATGTTCCCGCCGCCGGTGCCCAGTAAGCCGTTGCGACCGTGCCAGATGCGGCGCGCGACTACAGGCCATCTCATAAATGGTCGCCGGCGCGCCGGCGCCCTGCGCCGGCCAGAAGCCGTCGACCATTTATGAGATGGCTTCTAGTCTCCCTCGCCCGACCTGCTTAGTTTTTGAACGAATTCACAAGCACGCGACCACCCTCGTGAAGCGCATCGCAGACAGCACCGTCCGACGACTTTCGATTTACCTCCGGTTCCTCGAGGACTCGGTCGCCCACGGCGTCCGTACCATCTCCAGCGAGGACCTGGCCCGGCGCGGTGGAACGACCTCCGCCCAGGTGCGGAAGGACCTCTCCTTCTTCGGATCCTTCGGCAAGCGCGGCCTGGGCTACCCGGCGCAGGAGCTGACCACGTCACTCCGCGACATCCTCGGGCTCGACCGCGTGTGGCGGGTGGTGATCATCGGCGCGGGGAAGATCGGGACGGCCCTGGTCCAACATCATGGCTTCCGGCAGCGCGGCTTCGAGATCGTCGGCGTCTACGACGCCGACGCGCGGAAGATCGGGAGCAAGTGGGACGGGCTCGTGGTGCGGGACATTCGCCACGTGGTGGGCGACCTGCAGACGGATCACCCCGACATCGCGGTCCTGACGGTCCCGGGCGAGGAGGCGCAGGCGGTGTCCGAGCGCCTCGTGTCGGCCGGGGTGAAGGCGATCCTCAACTTCGCCCCCGTCCAGCTGCAACTCCCGGCCGAAGTCACGGTGCGCAACGTGAACATGGCGATGGAGTTGGAAGGGCTCAGCTACGCCCTGACCAACCGGGAGCGGAACGGCACCGACGCCAGCGACGCCTAACGCGGCGCGGCCCTGCCGGGCGCCAGCGTGCCTAACGCGGACGGGGTGGCTCGCCCACGCTAGCGCGTCGCCGCCTGGCCCGGCAGGTTCCCGGCCGCCCGCAGCAGGCAGGCGAAGTCCTCGGGGCGCAGCGTCTCCGGGCGGGCGGTGATGCCGATGTCGCACGCGGCGAGGACCCGTTCCGCCTCCTCGGGCCCCACGCCATACAGCTCGCGCACCACGCGACGCATCTGCTTGCGCCGCTGCCCGAACGCCCCCTGCACCAGCCGGGAGAAGCCCACCTCCTCCTCGGGAAGGACGACGGGGCGCTCACGCGGGGTGAGGCGCAGGATGGCCGAGTCGACCTTGGGGCGCGGGTGAAAGGCCCCGGCCGGGACGCGCGCCACCAGCTCGGCGTCGGCCAGCGCTTGGACATTCACCGAGAGTGCGCCGTAGGCGTCGTCACCGGCGGGGGCCGCCACACGCTCCGCCACCTCGCGCTGCACGAGGAAGACCATCCGCGACGGGCGCGGCGACCGCAGCGCCTGGAAGATGATCGGGGTCGTGATGTAGTACGGGACGTTGCCGACCAGCGCCCACGCCCCCTCGGCGAGCGACGGGAGCGACAACCCGAGGATGTCCCCCTCGACGATGGTGACGTGGGGGCGCGATGCATAACGAGTGCGCAGCACCGGGACGAGGAGCGCGTCGATCTCGACGGCGACCAGCCGCTCGGCGCGCTCGACGAGGAGGTCGGTGAGTGCCCCCCGCCCCGGCCCGATCTCGATGATCGTCTCCCCCGGCTGGGGGGCCACCGCCTCGACAATGCGCTCGAGGGTGCGCCGGTCGGTGAGGAAGTGCTGCCCCAGCCGCTTGCGGGCGGGCGGGAGCGACGAGGGCGGGCGTTCGCGCATGCCGGCGCGCGCTAGCTGCGCGCGATGAGGAGCGTGAGGTCGTCGCGACGGATCATGTCGCCGGCATGGGCGTGCAGCGTGCCGAAGACCCGGTCGACGATCAGCTCGGGACGCTCGCGCCGGGCGGCGCGCACGACGTCGAGCACCTTCTTCTCCCCGAGGCGCACGTCGAGGCGGTTGCGGGCATCGGAAATCCCGTCGGTGAAGAGGAGGAGGAGGTCCTGCCCGGGGTGCCACCGGCGCTCCCCCGCCGAGGGGTGCTGGACGCTCATGCCTAACGGGGGGTCGAGGGCGGCCAGTCGCTCGACGCTCCCGTCGCCGGCCACTACGAAGGCATGGGGGTGCCCGGCGTTGGCGTAGCGCAGTGTCCCGCGCGCCGGGTCGAGCACCGCGTAGAACACCGAGATGAACATCTCGGTGCTCTCCAGTTCCTCGCGCAGCGTGGCGAGGAGGGCGTTGAGCATCTCGGCCGGGTCGACGTTCGATTGGGCGTGGATCGACGAGGCGCTCATGACGAGGGCCATGATGAGCGCGGCGCGATAGCCATGGCTGGAGACGTCGCCGATCATCACCCCGGTGCGCCCGCCCCCCAGGCGGAACAAGTGATAGAAGTCGCCCCCGACGCTGTCGGCCGGGACGACGCGCGCCGCCACCTGCACCTCGGGGGCGAAGAGGGCGGTGTCGGGGAGGAGCTTCATCTGCAGGTCGTTCGCCAGCTGCATCTCCTGCTGCAGGCGCTGCTGGGCGAGCGAGGCTCGCACCAACCGCGCGTTCTGGATCGCCGTCCCGATCTGCGTCGCGATGGCGGTCACCAGCTTCTCGTCGCCGGCGCTGAACGGCTCGCCGCTCCGACGCTCGGCGAGGTTCACCACGCCTAACGGGATCGCCCCGTGCGGATTGGGGTTCGTCCAGAGGATGGGAACCGACAGGAAGGCCCCCTTGCAGTAGAGCGACTCCGCCTCGCACGGTGACTCGCCGTCCTCGAGGATGAGGGCACGCTGCTCGCGGAAGACGCGGGCCGACACGCTGCGCGGATCGTGCGTCCCGATCGGCGGCGCGTCGGCCGCCTCGAAGCCGAGGGCCGTCACGACCTGCAGCGTGTCGGTGACCCGATCGTGCACGAGGATGGCGGCGCGACGTGCGCCCACCGTCTCGCAGATCTCCGTCAGGATGCGCGACGCCGCCTCCTCCAGGGAGACCGTGCGCCCGAGGATCTCGCTGGTGGTGTAGAGGAGGTTGATCTCCTCATAGCGCTCGGCCAGTTCGTAGGCGGCGTGCTCCACTTCCAGCGCCGACTGGAAGAAGTGCCCAACGATGGGGAGCAGGAACTCGAGGCAGGCGGCCGGCTCGGTTCGCTGTCCCGTACAGGGACCGACGGTGACCCACGAGCGCCGGGGACCAGGGACGGCTCCCGCGAGGAGCACGCCGTCCTCGGTCTCGATTTCGGCGGGGGGGCCACCGGGGACGAGCAGCTCGAGGACCCGCGGGACGGCCTCGCGCCACTCCCCGTATTCGGCGACGATCGGCGCGCGTTCCGCCGCCTGGGTCCAGACGACGGCCTTGACGCCGGTGACGTCCTGGCAGCGCTCCAGGATCGAAAGGAGCTCCTTCACCGGCGGTGCAGCGTAAGGCGCACGACGTGGCCGCCGTCGGTGAAGCACTCGACGCGGTCCATCAGGCGCGACATCAGGAAGAGCCCGCGCCCGTCCTCGCGCTCGAGCTGGCCGGGGTCGGTGGGGTCGTGCAGGCAGGCGCGATAGTCGAAGCCCCCCCCCTCGTCGCCGACCTCCATCACGAGGGCGCGCTCGCTCACCTCGGCGCGCACTCGCACCCCCTTGGTGACGTCCTCGCGATTGCCGTAGAGGATCGCGTTGGAGAGGGCTTCGGTGAGCGCAACCGGGACCTGCAGGTTGCAGGCGCGCGCCGGGAAGGCCAGTGCCGCACAGCTGCGCGTGACCACCCCCACGATCCGCTCGATGTAACGCAGGTCGGAGGGGATGCGCACATCGAGGGGAAAGCCCGACTCGTCGAAGACGGTGTCGAGGCTGGCGTGATCGGCGGGCTCGCTCATCACTTGAGAAACGCGTGTCGCGGGGCCGGGGTCACGCAATGGCGTGACCGGGCGACGGGAGGGTGGGCGAGAACCGGCACCGGGCGATCAGAGATTCTTCAACGCCTCGTCACGATTGCTGGCAATGTGAAAGAGCGTATCGAGCTTGGTGAGCTCGAACAGCGTCTTGAGATCGTCGTTGAGGTTCGCGAGCCGCAACTCGCCGCCGGCCTCCCGAATCTTCTTGGAGAGCGAGACGAGGACCCCGAGACCCGAGCTGTCGATGTACCCCGTCTGGGAGAAGTCCACCAGGAACTTGCGCTCGCCACGCTCGATCTCGTCGAGGACCTTCTGCTTCAGCTCCTGCCGGTTGCCGACGATGAGCTGCCCTTCGACGTCCACGATGCACACATCACCCTGCTTCTTGATTGCGAAGCTCATGCGAAATCTCCAGAAGGTCCGCCACGGCCAGTTACGGGGCTGCGCACCTGCAAGGCGGTGACCGCGGCAACATTGATAATGTCGTCGACCGACGCGCCGCGCGACAGGTCGTTGCACGGTCTCGCCAACCCCTGCAGGATCGGTCCCACCGCCGACGCACCGGCCAGTCGCTCCACCAGCTTGTAGGCAATGTTGCCCGCGTCGAGCGATGGGAAGACGAGCACATTGGCCCGTCCGGCGACCTCGCTCCCGGGCGCCTTGCGCGCGGCGACCTGGGCGATGAGCGCGGCATCACCCTGCAGCTCACCGTCGACCGCCAGGCCGGGGGCGCGGGTCCGCACGAGGGCGAGGGCGGCGCGCACGCGCTCCACCGATCCCGAGGTGGCACTCCCCAGCGTGCTGAAGGAGAGGAAGGCCACGACCGGAGTATCCCCGACGATGCGTCCCCGATCACGGGCGGCGGCAAGGGCGATGTCAGCCAGCTGCTCGGCGGTGGGTTCGGGGATCACCGCGCAGTCGGTGAAGGTCAGGACCTCGCGTGCGGGGGCGCGAAACGGCGCGACGTCCATGTAGAAGGCGCTCGAGACCGACGCCCCCCCCTCGCGCGTCCCCACCAGCCGCAGCGCCGCGCGCAGGACGTCGGCCGTGGTGTGAACGCTCCCCGCCACGCAACCGTCCACGCCTCCCTGCCTGACGAGTCCGGTGGCGAAATAGAGGGGGGAGGCCGCGAGGCGTTCGACTTCCCCGGCCGCGAGCGGGCGTGAGCGGAGGCGCTCGTCGAGCGCAGCGGCCACCTCCCCACGTCGCGGGTCGCTCGCCGGGTCGACGACCTCGACGCCGAGCGCACTCACGGCGGCGCGGTCGGCGGCGGGATCGAGGATGACGACCGGCTCGACGATGCGCATGTCACGCAGCGCCGCCACGGCTGCCAGGACGCGGGCGTCACCCGATTCGGGGAAGGCAATGCGGGAACGGCCCGCGGCCGCCCGGCGCCGGAGCTCGGCGACGAATCCAGCGTCCGGCGGC
>DAIESF010000427.1 GCA_027346425.1 Gemmatimonadota bacterium
GCGTGCGGCGGGAGGAAGCGGTCGACGAGGGCGCGCACCTCGACCAGCGAGGCGTCGGGGCTCAGGCGCAGGGCATAGACGACCCCTGAGATAACGAGCAGGACGAAGGGGACCGACGCGAGGAGGATGTTGAACGCGATCCCCCCGGCGAGGAAGAAGATGTCGTCCTCGCCGCTGTTCACCCACACACGCCGCGCATAGTCGCCGAGCGCCCCCCAGACGCGCGCAATCATGCTGGCCGGCGGGACGCGACGCGTCGCCGGAAGCGACTCCACCGACGACGGCGGCGGAGCCTCGGCCGGAGGGCCCGGCGTCAAGTCAGCCGGCGTCGCCGTCGCGCCCTGGGATGGGGCCTTCACTCACGACCCGCTGCGCGTCGGCCAGCCGCCGCTCCAGCTCATTCCGCGCGTCGCGTGCCGCTTCGCGCCCGTCATCCACCGCCCGCGCGAGTTCGCGTCGCTTGTCGCGAATGGCGCGCCGCGTCTCCTCGACCTTTTCCTCGACCTTGTCGCGCGCGCCATCCACCATCTCGCGTCCGCGCACTCGCGTCTCGTCGATCAGGTCGGACGCGCGATCGCGCATCCCACTGGCCCGGTCGCGCAGGTCTTCCGCATACCCGCCCGCCACCTTGCGGGCGCGGCGCGCCTTGCGCCGGATGGCCTGGCGCGTCTCCTCACCGCTCTGCGGCGCGAAGAGGATCGCCAGCCCGGCGCCAATGGCGATCCCTGCCAGCAGGGGGCCAAGCGTCGAGCCTGAGCGGCGCTCGATGATCACGCGGTCGTCGTCGTAGCTGTTGCGAGCCATGGGACCCTCCTGGAATCGTGCCCGGTTTGCGCTCAGTCGCTGAGCGTGGCGTCGTCGGGAGCAGCCTCCACCACGATGTGCCCGGCGGTGCCGGGCATGGGGCGATGGATCGCCAGCGGCTTCACCGTCTGCTTCACCGCCGCCTTCGTCCCGCCGATCGCCAGCTGGGTGAAGAGGAAGGTGAACTTCGCATCATACGCTGCGGCCAGTTTGGCCTTGGTGCCGGCGTCGAGGTTCCAGAGCGCCTTCTTGAACGGCCCCAGCGCCTTCTTGCGGGTCTTGTAGAAGAACTGCTCGTCCGAATCGGTCGCCTTTCGCTCGTCCTTCGCGTTCTCGCGCAACCAGCCGTAGATCTCCTCGCGCAGCACCGCCGGGAGGTGATCGTACAGCATGTTCTGGAAGTTGGTCGCCAGGTGGATCTCGGCGGTCTCGGTGCGCGGGAAGTTGTGGAAGGCGTCGTCGGGGAGCGTCGAGGCACCGTGCTGCACCGCCCCGCTCATCCCGTACTCGTCGCGAGCCACCTTCGACAGGTCCTCGAGCGTCTTGAGGTCGAGCTTCACGTCGGCGATGGAGCCGTCGGCGAGGACGATGCCCCCGTGCGACGTCCCCGACTGCACGGAGATCTTGGACAGTCCCGCCGTCCCTGGCGCGATGCGAGTGAGCGTCGCGTTGAAGCCGTCCATGAACGCGCGCAGCTCCGGTACGGTGGAATTCTCCGTCCCCACCTCGCCGATCTCGCCGCCGACGGAGATGGTCACTCCCTTCGGCTCCTGCGAGCGCACGTAGGTCGTGATCTCCGCACAGACTTCGTAGTTCTTGCGCTGCTGGTCGTCGAGCGCTGCATGCGAGAGGTCGACGAGCGTGGAGGTATCGACGTCGATGTTGTAGAAGCCGGCAGCGATTGCCTCGTCGGCGAGCTTCTTGACGTTGTCCACCTCACCCTTCGGATCGGCGGCGTACTTCTTGTGGTTGACCTGGAAATGGTCACCCTGAACGAAGAGCGGCCCACGAAAACCTTCGCGCAGGGCGGCGGCAATCAGGACGGCGACATATTCGCTCGGGCGCTGGTCGGTGTAGGCAATCTCGGAGCGCGCGATCTCGAGGATGAAGGCCCCCGCGTCCATCGTCTTCGCGACGCGGAAGATCGAGCGCGCGGTATCGTAGGTGGCGCCGCGCACGTTGATCGCTGGCACGGTGAAGCCGTGCACCTCGCCTCGCCCACGCGCCATGTACAGGTCGTGGATCGACGCCGGACGCACGCCGACCGCCTGCCCCAGCTCCCACAGGAGCCAGCGCGCGTAGTCGCGCGCGGTCGCTTCGCCAAAGACCGCGTCCAGCACTACCCCGTCGAGCTTGTCGGTGGCCAGCACCGAGGCATCGTGGACGGTGATGGTGGAGTCGATGCGCGTGACGGCCTGGCCGAGTGCGGGGTGGGCGACCGTGGGAGCAGGAGCAGACATAGGCGATGCGATGGCGAAGGAATTCGGCATGACGTCAGGCATTAAGATACGCTGATCCCCGCCATGCTGCAGGGCGCGCCGCGCGCGCCGGGCGGGGGTCAGCCGATGATGCGGGCGGGATTGGACTGCGGGAGCTTCGCGAACTCGCCACGCGCCCCCTCGAAGCCCGGGCGCCCCATCATCCCGTACGTGTAGCGCTTGCCGAGTTCGACTCCCGGTTGGTCGAAGGCGTTGACCCCGTACAGAGCTCCGGCATAGGCGGTGGCGATTTCCAGGAACATCATGAGCGCCCCGAGGTGCCAGGGGTCGACCTGCGGAAGGGTGATGGTCATGCTGGGGCGACCGCGCGTGGCGAGCGCCCCGGCCGTGGCGCGCCGCTCGATGTTGAGCAGCTCCCACAGCGAATGTCCTCCCAGATAGGCCAGGTCGGGTACGTCGGCGTGGGCGCCCGGAATGCGGACGTCGCGCGCGGGAGTTTCCACCGCGAGAAATGTCACGGTCTTGTCGCGCGACCCCTCCATGAACAGTTGCACCTGCGAGTGCTGGTCGGTGGCGCCGAGCGCCGGGACCGGCGTCGGCCCAACATGGTCCCCCGCCCCACGCTCCTTTCCAAGGCTCTCGGCCCACAGCTGCACGAACCAGGCGGCCATCTCGCGCAGCGGATCGGCATACGGCATCAGGACGTGGACATGCTTCCCGCCGCTGGTGTCGGCCAGCCACTGCAGGGTGGCGAAGACGCCGGCCGGGTTGCGGGCGAGGTCGCTCGACGCGCATCGATGCACCATGTCGCCGGCTCCGGCCAGCAGCGATTCGATGTCGATTCCGAGCAGCGCCGCGGGGAGCGTGCCGACCGGGGAGAGCACGCTGAAGCGCCCACCGACATTCGCCGGAATGTCGAGTGCCGTGAGCCCTTCGGCATTGGCGATCGGACGCAGCGCCCCTTTCTCGGGATCGGTCACGAAGACCAGGTGGTTCGCCAGCGGGAGCCCTGCCCCCTCGAGGCGCGCGCGCACCACGGGGTACTGGGCCATCGTCTCCGCCGTCCCTCCGGATTTGGAGACGACGAGGAAGAGCGCATCCGCCAGCTGCACACGGTCGAGGACGGCGGCAATGGTGAGCGGATCGACGTTGTCGAGGACGTGCAGGCGCGGGAGCCCGCCGCGCCCGGCGTCGTCGAGCCCGTTCCATTGCGGCGCGCACAAGGCATTGCGCAGGGCGAGCGGTCCTAACGCCGACCCCCCGATCCCGAGGAGGACAACGTCGCGGTACGTACCGCGCACCCGGGCCGCGTACTCCAGCACCTGCGCCACCAGGTCGCGACGGCGCGGGAGGTCGAAGAAGCCCAACTCGCCCGAGGCGTGCCGGGCCGCCACTGCGGCGTGCGCGGCGGCGAACGACCCCTGTGCCGCCGCGAAGGCCTCGGGAGCGACGCCGCCAGACACGGCGTCGGCGAGCATGAACGTGTAGTCGAGCATGAGCGTCATGATTCGGTGGGAAAGCGATCGTGTCAGGCGCGCAGCGTGACGGCTCGCTGAAACCGCAAGGATCGTGACAGCGATTCTCGCGCTTCGGGCGTCGGCCGTCGCCAGCCACACCAATCTACGCGAGCGCCGTCCGCCCGCCCGACGGCCACCACCCGCCCCCCGTCGAGCGGGGGCAGGTCGATCATCCGTTGATCGTCGGCAGCGGGCGCGACGGCGCGTGCGCGCGCTTGTATACGAGAATGGTCCGCCGGTAGGTGATCACCACCGTCCCGTCCGACTTGTAGCCGGTCGTCTTCACCTCGACGATCCCCATGTTCGGGCGCGACGTCGACTCGCGCGTGCTCAGCACCTCGCTCTGCGCGTAGATCGTGTCTCCCGCCACCACCGGCGCCGGGAGGCGCACCTCGTCCCATCCGAGGTTGACCGCATTGCGCGAGATGTCGCTGACGGAGAGCCCGACGACGAGGGCGAGGGTGAAGGTCGAGTTCATCAGGGGTTCGCCGAACTCCGTCTGCGACGCGTAGTGCTTGTCGAAGTGGATCGGGTTGGTGTTGTTGGTGATCAGGGTGAACCAGGTGTTGTCCACCTCGCTCACCGTGCGTCCCAGCGGGTGGCGCATGACCAACCCGACGTGGAAGTCCTCGAAGCACCGCCCCTCGTCTCCGCCTGCGTGCTGGCTCATTTCGCGCTCTCCCGTTCGACTGCGCGCCGCTCCACGACCGCGCGCTCCTCCTCGACTGCGCGCTGCTCCTCAGCGGCGCGCAGCGTCACGCGCGCCATGCGCAGGTTGGCCGCATCGATCATGATCCCCTCCGCGCCGACCGCTCCACGTCCCGCCGACACCGAGGCGTCGTAGCGCGCCACCACCTCGCGCGCCTGAGCCACCTCCTGCGGCGTCGGCGAGAAGGCGGTATTCACGGTTGCCAACTGTGCCGGGTGAATGCACTGCTTTCCGTCGAATCCCATCGCCCGCGCAACGCGGCAGGCGCGGGCGAGCGCCGTCGCGTCGTTGTAGCTGGCGATGGGGCCGTCCATGCAGCGCAGTCCATGGGCGCGTGCCGCGGCGACGATCCCATGCATCACCGCGTGCCAGCGATGCGCACCATATGCCGCATCGTGCTCGTCCTCCACCCCGATGTTCGCCAGTGGCATGTGCATCGAGGCCGCGTAGTCTCCCATCCCGAAGACGAGTCCCTCGAGGCGCGGCGAAGCGGTGGCGATCTCGCGGAGGTGCACGAAACCGAGCGCAGTCTCGATCTGCGCCTCGATCCCGATGCGCCCGGCGATTCCGGTGCGCGCCTCGACCTGCGTCAACAGGCGATCCACGAACTGCACGTCGGCCGTCCCCGATGCCTTGGGGAGCATGATGATGTCGAGGTGTTGCCCAGCCCCTTCCACGACCTCGATGATGTCGCGATAGGGGTGCATCGTATCGAGCGCGTTCACCCGCACGATGCGGGTGCGGTGTCCGAAATCGAGCGTCGTGAGTGCCTGCACCACGAGGGCGCGACTTACCTCCTTCTGCTCGGGGGCGACGGCGTCTTCCAGGTCGAGGCAGACGGCATCGGCGGCGCTGCGTGCCGCCTTGGCCACCATCTCCGGGCGTGACGCAGGGACAAACAACATGCTGCGCTCGAGGCGCGTGGCCATCGTCGATAGTCTCGCTAGAAGGAACGGGGGAGCCCCAGGACGTGCTCCCCCAGGTAGGACAGGATCATGTTGGTCGAGATCGGTGCCACCTGGTACAGCCGCGTCTCCCGGAACTTGCGTTCCACCTCGTACTCGGCGGCAAAACCGAATCCGCCGTGCGTCTGCAGGCAGGTGTTGGCCGCCTCCCACGAGGCATCGGCGGCGAGGAGCTTGGCCATGTTGGCCTCGGCGCCGCACGGTGCCCCCTCGTCGAACAGGCGCGCGCCCTCGTAACGCATCAGGTCGGCCGCCCGCACCCGCGCGTACGCCTGCGCGATCGGGAACTGGATCCCCTGGTTCTGCCCGATGGGGCGGTCGAAGACGACGCGCTCCCCTGCATAACGACGCGCCTTGTCGATGAACCAGTAGCCGTCGCCGATGCACTCGGCGGCGATCAGGATCCGCTCGGCATTCATCCCGTCGAGGATGTAGCGGAACCCCCTCCCCTCCTCGCCGATGAGGTTCTCGGCCGGGACCTCGAAGTCCTCGAAGAAGAGTTCGTTGGTCTCGTGGTTCACCATGTTCTCGATGGGCCGCATGCGAAGGCCACGACCCTCGGCGCCCCGCAGGTCGACCAGGAAGACCGAGAGTCCATGGGCGCGCGTGCTCACCTGTTCGAGCGGCGTGGTGCGCGCCAGGAGGAGCATCAGGTCGGAATGCTGCACGCGCGAGATCCAGACCTTCTGTCCGTTGACCACGTAGCGATCGCCGCGACGCTCGGCGACGGTGCGCGTCTTCGTGGTGTCGGTCCCCGTGACGGGCTCGGTGACCGCGAACGACTGCAGGCGCAATTCACCCGCGGCGATCGCCGGGAGGTACCGCTGCTGCTGCTCCGCGGAGCCGTGCCGCAACAGCGTCCCCATCGTGTACATCTGCGCGTGACAGGCGCCGGAGTTGGCACCGGCGCGATTGATCTCCTCCATGATGACCGAGGCCTCGGTCAGCGAAAGACCGCCCCCGCCGAACGCTTCGGGGATGAGGGCCGAGAGCCACCCGGCGCGCGTCAGCGCCTGGACGAACTCCTGGGGATAGCCGTGCTCGTGCTCGATGCGCTGCCAGTAGCGGGCGTCGAACGGTGCGCACGCAGCGCGCACCGCCTCGCGGATTTCCGCGTGCGTCTGGGCGCGCGGGTTGATGTCGGACATGGTGCGGAATACTCACGCGCCGCACCAGCGATGTCGAGGGCATCGCGCATCCGCGCCACCCTCGTGACCGGCAACGACGTCGCGCTACGCCCGCGAGACTGGCGCCGTCGTCACACCTCCACGACCAGCCCGTCGTAGGCTGGCTGCACCCCCGCGGGAAGCTCCGCCTCCAGTTCGGCGTGCGAGGTCTCGTGCGTGAGGTGAATGAGATAGGTGCGCTCGGCCCCAATCTCGGCGGCCACCGCCACCGCCTCGCTGATGCTGAGGTGCGTGGGATGCGGGCGATGGAACAGCGCGTTGAGCACGAGGACCCTCACCCCGCGCAGCCGGGCGATCGCCTCGGCCGGCACCGACTTGGCATCGGTCACGAAGCCTAACGCGCCCACCCGGAAGGCGAGGACGTTCATCCGCCCGTGCGGAACGGAGATCGCCTCCACCATCGCGTCACCCACCGGCACCACGTCGCCATCGCGAATCGGGCGCGCCTCGCCCTCGGGCTTGGACGTCCCGGGGAGCGGGAGCATGCGCTCGTCGAAGATGTACGGGAAGCGCTGCGCCAGCCGGGCCAGGACCTCGGGCTCGGCATACATCGGGAGTGGCGCCCGCTGGCGCACGGTGATCGCGCGCACGTCGTCGATCCCGTGGATGTGGTCGGCGTGGTCGTGCGTGAAGAAGACGGCGTCCACCCGGTCGATCCCGGCCTGCACCAGCTGCAACCGAAGCTCGGGCGGGGTGTCGATAAGGAGACGCGTCCCACCGTCGCTCTCGATCACCGCCCCGATGCGGGTGCGACGGTCGCGCGGGTCGGGAGACCGGCAGACGGCGCAATCACACCCGATGATCGGGATGCCGAAGCTCGTCCCGGTGCCGAGGAAGGTGAGCTTCACACCGTCTCGACCTTGAGCAGGTTGGTGGTCCCGGGGACGTCGAACGGAACCCCGGCGGTGACGATCACCTTGTCACCCACCCCGGCGAGCCCGCGCTCGAGCAGCGCGGCGCGCGCGCTGTCGAGCATGTGCTCGTACGTGTCGGCGGGCGGGACGAGGAGCGGAACGACACCCCACACCAATGCAAGCTGGTTGTAGGTCTTGGGAACGTCGGTGAGGGCCAGAATCGGGACGCCGGGGCGGTGCGACGATACCATGCGGGCGCTGAAGCCACTCTTGGTGAAGACGATCACCAGCGGCGTCCCCAGCATGCGCACCGCGGTCACCACCGCGGCCGCAATCGTCTCCTCGGTGGTCGATGTCCCCACCGCGAACCGGCGCTCCTCGCGCTTGGGGGGCTGATGCTGCTCGATCTCGCTGATGATGCGCTGCATCGCCTGCACGGCGAGCCGCGGGAAATTCCCCGAAGCCGTCTCGGCCGAGAGCATGACGGCGTCGGTCCCGTCGAGGATCGCATTCGCCACGTCGCTCGCCTCGGCACGGGTGGGGCGCGGGTTCTGGATCATCGACTCCAGCATCTGCGTCGCCGTGATCACCGGGCGCCCCATTTGGCCGGCAAGCCGGATGATCCGCTTCTGCACCAACGGGACTTCCTCGAACGGGAGCTCGACGCCCAGGTCGCCACGGGCGACCATCACCGCATCGGCCGCGCGCAGGATGCTCTCGATGTTGGTGAGCGCGGTGTCCTTCTCGATCTTGGCGACGATGAGCATCCCTTGGGGGAGCATCGAACGCAGCTGCGCGATGTCCTCGGCGCGCCGCACGAACGAGAGCGCGACGTAGTCCAGCCCCTGCGCCGCCGCAAACTCCACGTCGGCGCGGTCCTTGTCGGTGATCGACGGCGCCGAGACGGCGACGCCGGGGAGGTTGAGCCCCTTGTGCCGCTTGATCACGCCGCCGTACACCACCCGCGCCGTGACGCGTGGCTTCTTCACGTCGAGGACGACGAGTTCGATAAGGCCATCGTCGACGAGAATGCGGTCGCCGACCTTCACGTCGTCGGCGATGTGGTCGTAGGTGACGGGAAGGTCACCGTCCGTCGCATCATCCTCGAAGCAGAGGACGATGTCCTCCCCCGTCTCGACGGTGACTGGCGCTTCGAGATCCCCCATGCGGATACGCGGACCCTGCAGGTCGCCGAGTATCGCGACCGGGCGAGCGCGCTCCGCGGCCAACTGGCGCACGATGGCGATCGTGCGCGCGTGCTGCTCATGCGTCCCGTGGGAGAAGTTGATGCGGGCGACGTTCAACCCCGCGTCCATGAGGGCGCCAATCGCCTCGGGGGTGGCAGAAGCCGGTCCGAGCGTGCAGACGACCTTGGTGCGAGCAATGCGAATGTTTGCGGGCAAGAGAGCCGTGGGGCGAGGTGAGGGACTGTAAACGTTACCTACGGAATTAGCTTCGGCCGCCTCACCCCTCGCAAGTCGCTGAACCTCACGCCTTTACCAGCGACGTGCCGAGCGCCGCCGCCTTTCGCTCGAGCCCCTGGATCAGGGTGTCGAACGACTTCTGGAACGAGGCCAGCCCCTCGACGAGGAGCTTGTCGGTCACCTCGCGCAGGTGCACCCCGGACTGCTCCAGATCGTGAAAGAGCTGCTCAGCCGCGGTCCACTCCGTGTCCACCGTCCGCGCCGTCACGCCGTGGTCGCGGAACGCCTGCATCGTGGCCGGCGGCATCGTATTGACCGTGTCGGGGCCGATGAGCGTCTCGACATACAGCACGTCGCGATACGCCGGGTTCTTCGAGCTCGTGCTGGCCCACAGCGGGCGCTGCACGCGCGCGCCGTTGGCGCGCAGGCGCTCCCAGCGATCCCCCGCGAACTTCTGGGCGAACAGTCGATAGGCGAGTCGCGCGTTGGCAACGGCTGCCCGCCCGCGCAGGGCGAGGATCCCGTCACGCAGCGCCTCGGGGGCGCTGGCGGCGATCGCGTCGAGGCGCTTGTCGATCTCGGTGTCCACGCGGCTCACGAAGAACGAGGCGACCGACGCGATCGCGTCGATCGGATGCCCCGCAGCGAGGCGATCTTCGAGCCCTTCCAGATAGGCCTCGATGACGCGCGAGTGCGCGTCGGTCGAGAAGAGGAGCGTGACGTTCACGTTGATCCCGTCGGCGATCAGGCGACGGACGGCCTTCGCTCCCTCTGTCGTCCCGGGGACCTTTACCATCACGTTCGGGCGATCGACGGTCTTCCAGAGTCGGTGCGCTTCCTCGACCGTCGCCGCGGCATCGTTCGCCACGCCCGGCGACACTTCGATCGAGACAAAGCCGTCCACCCCCTTCGACTCGCGATAGACACCGGCGAACAGGTCGCAGGCCGCTCGCACGTCATCGGTTTCTACGAGTTCGAAGAGCTGCCACGGCGTGAGGTCGCCGGTCACCGCCCCGATCTGCTCGTCGTACTCCTTCCCCTCGGCCAGCGCCTTCTCGAAGATCGTCGGGTTCGACGTCATTCCCATGAGGGCGTCGTCGCGAATGAGGCGCTCCAGTGCGCCGTTGCGGAGCATGGCGCGGTCGATGTAGTCGAGCCAGACCGACTGGCCGGCAGCGTGGAGTTCGCGAAGGCGGATGGACATGTATGGAGACGGGAGTCGGGAGACGGGAGTAGGGCGAGTGGAAGGGAATTTAGTGACTCGATGGGCCCGAGACCATGTGAAAGAACGCGGCGCCCGACGGAAGGTCCGCCGAGCGCCGCGAAGTTGCCTGTGGCGAGTGACTACTTCGCCGACCAGGCGACCGAGTGTTCGAGCGTCCCCCAGGCGAAGCGCAGTTCACCCTTGGCCCCTTCGCCACTCGGAATGAGCCAGATCGTGTGGGACTCGATCGGGGTGGCGAGGGTGCGCTCCTTGAGCGGAATCCGGGCAAGGTCCATGGACGGATCGTAGTCCGTCCCCCACTCGCCGGTCTTCTTGCTGACGATGAGCTTCCATGCCCCCTTGGTGGTCTCGGCGAAGAGCGAATAGCTCCCCTTGGGAACGGTGGTCCCGCCGATGTCGAGATCGACCTCGGTCACCAGCGCCGTCGCCTCGTTGGCACCGAGCCGCCAGACCTTGCCGAGGTCATCGGCGAGGGCGCCAGCCACGGCGCGACCGCGGGCGTGCGGGACGCCGTAGTCGATGCTGATCTTGACCGGCTTGGGAGCAGCCTGTCCCTGAACGCGTGGCGCGGAGAGGGTGACGACCGTAGTCGCGCGCCCGCTGGCGCCGGCGCGCAGGTTGCCCTGCGCCGAGAGGGGTGCGGCGACGGCGAGCGAGAGCGGGAGCGAAAGCGCGAGCGCCGGAACGACGGTGCGGAAACGGTGGCGTATCATGCGTCGGAGGTAGCAGGTGAAGGAGTTACAAAGACGACGAGGAGAATGTCGCGATGTGGGGTGCGTCCGCGCAACCGAATGGCGGGGAACGCGGGGCCGGTCCACATGCGGCGTCATGTCAGGGAGATGGCGGGAGCGCGTTGTCTTGTACCCGCAAGCCGCGCATTAGACGGCTCTGACCTCATACATCGTCCCGGCCATACCATGACTCTGCAATTCGTGAAGTTCTTCGCGCGACACGCGCTCCCCATCGTCGCCAGCCCCGTGATGCTGCTCGCCGGGTGCGGCGACGACGCGACCGCCCCGGGCGACAACCGCGGCGGGCTGTTCACCGTGCGGGTGGTGAACGAGACGTTCAAGGTCCAGGTCAGCGACTCGGCGCAGGTCGCGGCCTTGCGCAACCGGCTGAGTTCGGGGAGTGAAGAAGTGATTATCGGAGCGCTCGCCAGCGGCAATGGCGGCTTCAATACCGGGTACAGCTGGCATCTCGACCCGGCAACGGTCAAGGCGGTGGACGTGGCGATCGAGGTCTGCGACGGTCGCCCGAGCGACGTGCAGGGCGACCTCCCCTACTGGCTCAATACGGTGAAGAGCTACTGCCCGTGGGGCGCGAAGGTGATCCGCGAGGAGTAGGCGAGGACGCGCTGCCAGGCACGCGCTGCCAGGCACGCGCTGCCAGGCACGCGCTGCCAGGCACGCGC
>DAIESF010000448.1 GCA_027346425.1 Gemmatimonadota bacterium
CGGGCCAGGTCGGGGCGTTCACGTTCACCTCGGCCGCCGTCGCGCGCGCCGTCGCGGCGCCCGTCGTGCGGGTGGGGACGCGGCCGCTCCGCGTCCTCGAGGTCGGCGCCCGCAGCGAGGCGGGGCTCATCCCGTGGGACGGGACGGCGATGGGCGAGCTCGAGGTGCGCGGCCCGTGGATCGCCCGCGAGTACTACAAGCCCGAAGATCCGATCACCCAGTTCACCGACGACGGCTGGTTCTGCACCGGCGACATCGTGACCATTGCGCCTGACGGATGTGTCACGATCACCGACCGGTCCAAGGACGTGATCAAGTCGGGGGGCGAGTGGGTGAGCTCGGTGGCGCTCGAGGGGGCGCTGATGGGGCACGCCGAGGTCTTCGAGGCGGCAGTGGTGGGACTCCCGCACCCACGCTGGTCGGAGCGCCCCTTCGCCGTCGTCGTGCGGAAGCCCGGGGCGCAGGTCGAGGAGCAGGCACTCAAGGCCTGGCTGGCCGAGCGCTTCGCCTCGTGGTGGGTCCCCGACGCGATGGTCTTCGTGGACACCATCCCCAAGACGGGGACGGGGAAGGTGCAGAAGTCGGCGCTACGCGATCAGTACCGCGACCGGTACGCCAACGCCGAGGACCTGACCGAGATGCGCCCGTCGGCCGAGGCCGGCGCCTAACGAACTCCGCTGCGACGCGCCGTCCCCTTCGGGGGGCGGCGCGTCGTCGTATCTTGCGGCGGTCCCGCCCCCCGCCATGGCCGCGCCTACGCCGAGTCGCACCACGCTCCCGCCCTCACCGACGCGCCGCATCCTCCTGGTGGATGCCGACGCTTTCTTCGTCGCGGTCGCCCGTCTGGTCGATCCCGAGGGGGCGGGCAAGGCGAGGCTGCTCATCGTCGGCGGGGCGCCAGGGTCGCGCGGCGTGGTCTGCTCGGCGTCGTACGAGACGCGGCAGTATGGCGTACGCTCGGCGATGCCGATCGCCCGGGCGCTCCGCCTCTGCCCGCAGGCGACGTGCGTCCCGGTGCCACGCGGCGCGTGCGGCCGCAAGAGCCGGGAGATCTCGGCAGTCCTCCATCGCTTCGCCCCGGTGGTGCAGGCGGCGAGCATCGACGAGTGGTACCTCGACGTGTCAGGGACCGAGGCGCTCTACCACGACGCCCCGCTGGCCGAGGTCGCGCACCGCATCCGCGACGCCGTGCGCGAGGAGACCGGACTCTCTGTGTCGTTAGGCGGCGGGACCAACAAGCTCGTCGCCAAGCTCGCCGTGGAGTTCGCCAAGCCCAAGCCGGGGACGGCGGGGAACGGCGTGTTCATCGTCCCCCCGGGCGGGGAGGCGGATTTCCTCCAGCAGGTTCCGCTTGCCGACATTCCCGGGGTTGGGCCGCGCCTGCGCGACCGCCTCGAGGCGCTGGGACTGCGGAGCACGCCAGACGTGCTGGCCGTCGGGCTCCCCACCCTTCAGCGCATGCTGGGGGAGCGCGGCGGGCACTGGTTGTTCGACCGGGCGCGCGGGATCGGGAGCAGCGAGGTGATCCCGCGCGAGCAGGCCAAGAGCGTGAGTCACGAAGACACCTTCCACCACGACCTGAACGACGACGACGCCCTCGAGGTCGAGTTGGTGCGCCTCGTGACGCGCGTCGCATCCGACCTCCGAAGCAAGGGACTCGCGGCGCGGACGATCTCGGTCAAGCTCAAGGACGCCGATTTCCGCACGCGCGGGGCGAGCCGGACGCTCGAGGAACCGGTGGTGGCCGATCGCGTGATTCTCGCCACCGCGCGGGAGTTGTTGCAGCGGTTACGCGGTGCGCGGCGCACACCGGCCCGCCTGCTCGGCGTGGCGCTGTCCGGTCTCGGCGAGGGAGAGGAGGCCGAGCAGCTTTCGCTCTTTGGGGAGGAGTCAGCGCCCGCATTGCGCGAGACGGCGCGCGACCGCGCGCTGGCGACCGCGATCGACGCGCTGCGCGCCAAGTTCGGGGCGGGCGCAATCGTTCCGGGACGACTGGCGATGCGGGAAGGCGAACCGGAGGCGCCTAGCGCTTCTCCGGCTGCGGGAGCCCGGCCCCCAACGCCAGCGCCAGGCGCTCGACGGTCCGGTCGTTGAGGCTGAGGATGACCGCCGCGAGGTTGTTGGATGTCACGAGCGTGGGCGGCGTCTTCCAGGACGACCGCGCCCCGCGCGGCGACGCGGTGGCGCTATCGAGCGCGTCGGTGTCTCGCTTGCGCTCGGTGGCCGATGGATAGAGGAAGACCTGCAACTCGTGATCGGGACTTCCCACGTGGTAAACGGTCCCGTCGACATGAAGGAACGGGTGGCGGGCCGGCTCGGGCTGGCGCTCGATCACCACGCCGGCGTGCACGAGCCGGTCCTCGACCGCGCAGGGTGTCCAGTCTCCCTCGAGGAGACAGGGCGGTTTTGCGGTGGCCGACGCCGTCGTGGACAGGCTACTGTCCACCGTCGCCTGCGGCGTCGCCCGCGCGGCGGTCTTTGCCGCGGGCTCACCGCACCCGACGACCGCCCCCATAAGGGCGAGGCAAACAGGGCGCAGCATCACCGTGGCGCGGGGGATCACCGATGGGAAGGGATGGGACATGCCACGGAAGCTACTGCGCAATGATGCGGGGCGCACCACGGCCATGGGATCCGGGGAGCGTGCACCCTCTACCAATTCGCCCGCGCGCCCCGTTCATTTGATCTCGGCAGGCGCTGGACGGTCCCGGCGCTCCCTCCGAACGTCCCACCGTGCGAACGAGCAGAGGCGATGAGAGCAGACGAGATCGACTATCGGTTGATCGGCGATGACTTGCAGGGCGTGATCATCACGCTCGACCCGGGCGAGGCCGTGGTGGCCGAGGCCGGGGCCATGATGTACATGCAGGATGGCATCCGGATGGCGACGACGCTGGACCAGACCGGGCGCGGGGGAGGACTGTTCGACAAACTGATGTCTGCCGGCAAGCGCGTCCTGTCGGGTGATTCGTTCTTCGTCACCTTCTTCATGAACGAGTCGACGCGGCGGCGGGACGTCGCCTTCGCCTCGCCCTATCCCGGGAAGATCCAGCCGCTCGACCTGCGGGACTGGGGGGGGACGATCATCGCGCAGAAGGATTCGTTTCTTTGCGGGGCGCGCGGGGTCGATGTAACCATCGCCTTCTCGCGACGCATCGGTGCCGGATTCTTCGGGGGCGAGGGGTTCATCCTCCAGAAGCTGCTGGGCGACGGGCTCGTCTTCCTGCACGCCTCGGGGACGCTGCTGGAGATGGAGCTTGCCGTCGGGGAACAGTTGCGGGTCGACACGGGGTGCCTCGTGGCGATGCAGCCGTCGGTGAACTACGACATCCAGATGGTTCCCGGGATCAAGACGGCATTGTTCGGGGGCGAGGGGTTGTTCTTCGTGCAACTGACGGGGCCCGGCAAGGTGATCCTGCAGACGCTGCCGTTCTCGCGGCTTGCCGACCGGATCATCGCCGCGGCGCCGCGCGCCGGCGGGGCCCGGCGCGAGGAAGGGTCGGTGCTCGGGGTGATCGGCGGAATGCTGGACGGAGACCGCTGATGGCGACGCGCCCCATGGCACTCCGGACCATTGCCCTGCTGGCGCTGGCGATGGCGGCCGCCCCGGCGGGTGCGCAGCAGAACTTCGATACGGTCAAGGTGACCGTGCAGCCCGTGGCGGGACGGGTGCACGTCCTGTTCGGGAGCGGCGGCAACATGGCACTGCTCACCGGCGACGACGGCGCGGTGCTGGTGGATGACCAGTATGCCCCGCTCAGCGCGAAGATCCGTGCCGCGGTGGCCTCCGTCAGCAACAAGCCGGTGCGATTCGTGGTCAACACGCACTTGCACGGCGACCACACCGGCGGCAACGAGAGTTTCGGGACGGCGGGGGCAGTGATCGTGGCGCACGACAATGTGCGCAGCCGCCTCAGCGTGGAGCAGTTCAACCAGCGCCTGAACCGGCGCACCCCGCCCGCCCCCTACGCCGCCCTCCCGGTGGTCACGTTCACCGAGTCGATGACGCTGCACCTGGATGGCGATTCGGTGCAGGTGGTGCACCTGCCGCCGGCGCACACCGACGGCGACGCGTATATCCGATTCATCAAGGCGAACGTGATCCACCTGGGCGACGTGTTCAACAACGGGGGCTACCCCTTCGTCGACACGGGGAGCGGGGGGACGATCGACGGCTTCATCACCGGGGCCGACGCGGTGCTGGCAATTGCCGATGAACGCACGCGGATCATCCCGGGGCATGGCCCGGTGGCCACGCGCGCCGACCTGGCGGAGTATCGCCGCATGGTGGCCACCATTCGCGACCGCATCCTGGCGCTCGTCAGGCAGGGGAAGTCGCTCACCGAGGTGGCGGCAACCCGTCCGACCGCCGAGTTCGACGCGAAGTGGGGGAAGGGCTTCATGACCCCCGACCTGTTCCTCGACATCGTGTACCACGACCTCACGGCGCGGCACGGGACTCGTTAGGCCCGCGTCGCGAGGCGGGGGCGCTTACCCCAGCACGCGCCCCCACCACGAGTCGCTGCGGCGCGCTTCCTGCGCCATGGCGTCGATCACCTCGCGCCACGCCAGCTTCATCTCGCCGGCGTCGGTGAAGCGGGCAGCCGGATCGGGAGAGAGCCCGCGTCGGATGAAGGGGGCGACGGGGGGCGGAAGCTCGCTTTCGTCGAGGCGCCCGCCCAGCTGCTGGGCGAGGAGCGACGGCGCATCGCGCCCGTCAAACGGCGGCTTGCCGGTGAGGACGAAGTACAGAATCGCCGCCACACCAAAGCAATCGACCGCCGGCCCCTGCGCCTCGCCGAGGAGCTGCTCGGGGGCGGCGAAGGCTGGCGTCCCGGTGGCACCGGCGTGCTCGTCCTCGTTCCGCGCGATCCCGAAGTCGGTGATGCGCCACCGGCGGTA
>DAIESF010000191.1 GCA_027346425.1 Gemmatimonadota bacterium
CCGACGCGCCGGTCGCCGACTGGTCCACACCGACCACGAGGAACCGCCCATCTCGCCAGTCACGCCCGCAGGTGAGCGGAGCGCCATGCGCCTGCCACCCCGCGAGCCAGGCGTCCACGTGGCGCAGCAGCACGTCCTCCAGCTCGCCGTGCAGCGCATCGCCTGCGCCGAACACCCAGACGCGAGCGTCGTCGGGCAAGGTGTCGAAGGGAACCATCGGCATCGTTCGTCTCCTCCGTCGCGGCAGCGCGCGCGGCGCCGCCGCAGGTTCGTCAGTGTTTGCCGGAATCAGCGGGGGTCGCGTGGCTCCCCGCACCACCCGCGGCCAGCGAGTCGAGAAACGCCGGGCGCTGGTCTCCGACGACCGTCGGCGCATCGAGCACATCGAGAAACTCACTGCGGAGCACCCGCTGCCCGTCGGGTGACAACAGGAAGCGTACGAACTCCGCGGCGCGCGCAGCATGCGGCGACGCGATCGGGATCGTCAGCCCATACCTGATCGGGACGCCGCGCACCTCGGTCGTATCGCCAACCTTGGCGCCGAGAACGCGCACATGCGCCGCCTGATAGGCCGAAGCGAGGCGTTCGTCCCCGAGGTCGATTTCGGGGGGGAGCGCTATGAAGGGGAGTCGTGCCCCTCGCGCCGACGATTCGTACATCCACGCATAGTCCATCTCGTTGGACTGGAGCAGCGCCACCAGCTCCGCCGACTTGGGGCGCACATTCCGGCGTGGTGCGCTCGCCTCCAGCCGGGCCGCGAGACCGGGCTCACGGTAATAGCGCTCCGCCAGCTGAAAGAGCATCAGGGTGCGATACCCCGCAGGATCGAGGTCCGGATCGGCCCGACCGGTCTCCACGTCGGGGCTCTGCAGCACCGAGCGCCACTCGCCACGCTCGGCGTCGGCGACCCCCTTCGCATTCGCTCCGTGGGCAAGCACCAGGCGATTGCGGGCGAAGCGCGCGTACCAGTGCACGTGCGAGGGCATGAGCAGGCGGGGGAAGACGTCCTCGTCGGCGAGTGCCATCACGTCGGCCGACTTCCCGAGGTCGGTGAGGCGTCGCGCCAGCTCGAGGCTCCCCGCCGACTCGAGCGAGTATGTCGCCCCGGTGCGGGCAGCAAAGCTGTCGAGGGCGGCGCGCATGGGGCGCGCGAGGCTCCCAGCGGCGAAGACGGTGATCGGCTCCCCTGCGGCATCGGCGCGGGTCGCCCCCCCTGCATCGGCCTCCCCCTTCCCCTTGCAGGCGAGGGCCAGGCACAGCGCGGTCAGGGTTCCGAGGCGGCGAAAGACGTTGAGATCAGTCATGCGGAGAAAGTTACTGCGGACGCGGCGTATCATGGCTGGCGACTATACCGCCTTCCTGGAGCATTCCGCGCAGGCGCGTACACCGGATGGGAGGCGAACGCTCGTCTCCTCCGTGAGGGCGCCATGAATGGGACAAGTGAGTGCTGCGCCCAGTTCGCTCGCCGCGCGATTGCGACGCTGCGCCCAGCGCTTGCCGAGCGGAGTGAAGCTGGTGAGGCCGAAGAAGAGGAGAGTCCCGACCGCGACGACCAGCGCCGCGGCGAGCACCGCTTCCATGATGACGGCGGCCATTGGGCTGGCTCAGAGAAGACGAGAAGACGAGAAGACGAGGGGGCGTCGGCTTCAATTTATGTGCTTCGGGACGAGGTTGCCTGTCAGGGTGCGGTGGCGTCGCGCTGGACTTCTCGTGCCGAGCGGGGCCTAGGCAATGCCCTCGGCGCGGAGCGCGGCGGCCAGGTCGTCGTGGTCGAAGCGGAAACCGGCGTCCAGCAGCTTCTTCGGGACGACGCGTTGCCCCTCGATGACCGTCGCCCGCCCCATCTCGCCGTAGAGCAGCTCGATGGCGAACTCCGGCACGGGGGCGAAGGTCGGCCGGTGCAAGGCGCGCCCCAGCACCTCGGTGAACTCGGCGTTCGTCACCGGATTGGGGGCGGTGAGGTTCACCGCCCCGACCAGCGACGGCGTCGACAGGACGAACTCCAGCGCCCGCAGCGTGTCGGTGAGCGAGATCCAGCTCATCCACTGTCGCCCTCGTCCGATCTTGCCGCCGGCACCTAACGAGAAGATCGGGAGCATCTTGGCCAGCGCCCCGCCCACCGGGCTCAGGACGATCCCCACCCGCGGGTGCACCACCCGGATCCCGGCGGCACGGGCGGGGTCGCACGACGACTCCCAGGCGCGCCCGATGTCGGCGAGGAAGCCCTTCCCCAGCGCCGACGACTCGTCGATCACCTCGTCGCCGCGGTCGCCGTAGATCCCGATCGCCGACATGCTCACCAGCACCGACGGCGTGCGCGCGAGCCCGGCGAGGGTGCGGGCCAGCAGCGTCGTCCCCTGCACTCGCGAGTCGCGGATCGCCCGCTTGGCGGCGCCGCTCCAGCGCTGGGCGATCGACTCCCCCGCCAGGTGCACGACGGCGTCGACCCCCTCCAGCGACGCGGCATCGAGCGTCGTCACTGCATCCCAGGCGATGTCGGGGCGGCGGGCACCGTTCTGTGCGCGCCCGATGCGCAGCACGGTGTGCCCCGTCGCTTGCAGCCGGCGGACCAGCGCTTCCCCGATGAAGCCGCTCGCCCCGGTGATGGCAATCTTCACGTCTCCGTCCTCGCTCCGTGCGCCGAACCGCCCTCAGGCGGCGTCACCATCGATCGACCGCCAGAGGTACCAGCTGGCAATGGTCCGGTACGGCGCCCACTTGGCCCCGATCGCTTGCACCCGCTTCGGGTCCGGGAGCTTGCGCAGGCGATACGCCTGCTGGATCCCCTTCCTGATCCCGAGGTCGAGATCAGGAAGCACATCCGCGCGCCCAAGCTTGAACATCAGGAACATCTGCGCCGTCCACACCCCAACGCCCTTCACCGACGTGAGGTGCCCGATGATCTCGTCGTCGCCCAGTTCGTGCAGCGTGTCGATGGGGATCGCGCCGGCGTGCGCCCGCTCGGCAAGGTCGCGCAGGTAGCCCATTTTCTGGCGCGAGATACCGGCCCCGCGCAACGACGCGTCGCCAAGCGCCACGAGGGCGGCGGGCTGCGGGCGTTCCCCCTCGAACAGCGCTTCGAAGCGCCCGTAGATGGTCGCCGCCGCCTTCCCCGACAGCTGCTGGTAGATGATGGAGCGGGCGACCGCCTCGAAGTGCGTCAGCTCCGCTCTCGTCTTGAAGCGGCAGGGGCCGACGGCCTGGATCACGCCGGCCATCACCGGGTCGACCCGGCGCAGGTGGTTCACGGCTTTGCGGAGCACGACACAAGCTTACCCCGGTCGCCCTCGTCAGGCGATCGGCCGGGGTGCTCGCCCCGGAAGTGTCGCGACTAGGACTCCAGGTCGCCGCTCTCGAGCAGCCGAACCGCCAATTCGGTCATGACCTCGGGGGAATTGTACGCCCCGGTCGCGAGGCGGTTGCGGAGTTCGGCGATGCGTTCGGCCCCCAGGTGCTCGAGGGCACGGTCATCGTGCATCACCGCGGCGCCGAAGGCGACCAGGCGCTCCGACGAAGCCGGGGTCTCATGGATCGGCTCCACGTCGTGCGACGGCGTCGGATAGTGGGGAAGGACGACGTCCTGCGGCGCGGGGGTTTTCATATGATGAGTGGCGAGGTGGCGTTCCACATGGCCTCCTTGAGAAGCTCGAACGGTGAGCGGGTTCCAATTGCGGGTATCGGCCACGGTCACCGGAACTTGAGTCTCGCGCGCACAAAAGTCCCAAAATCGCCCGGCAACTCCTGCCGGAAGCGGGAATGAACTACCCGGTCCTGCGGTGGCCGGCGCGGTATGCAGGTGCTCCGCCCTGAGCTGGAGTTGCCACGCAAATCATTGTTAATAAACGACTTGGATAATCCGGCACATCGATCGTCCCCCGGAAGTATCGGTTGGCCCCCGCGTTGCTTTACTCGCTCGTGTCGCGACGCCGCGCGGATCCTCCGACGGCGTCGAGCGAGGGATCGCAATCGTCGCCTTCGATCGGGGAATGGACTCCATGGCTCCTGCAGTCGCCACCCACGCCGGCACCACCGTAACCGCCGAGTCGCGCCAGAAGCTGCTCGGTGAGCACCTGGGACTCGTGTACCACGTCGCTCGACAGCTGTGCCGCGCCAAGCAGATGGAGGTGGAGGTGGACGAACTCGTGAGTGCCGGGACGCTGGGGCTTATCGAGGCATTCAACAACTTCGACGCCTCACGCGGGCTCGCGTTCAGCACCTTCGCGGCGCCACGCATCCGCGGGGCGATGCTCGACGAGCTCCGCCGTCAGGACCACGTCCCCCGTTCGGTGCGCCGTCGCGCCCGCGAGCTGCACAGTGCTACCGAACAGCTCACCCGCGAACTCGGCAAGGCCCCCGACCACCGGCAGGTCGCTTCGCGCATGGGGATCGACCTGACAACCCTCTTTCGCTGGCAGAGCGAGGGGGACAACTCGCGCTTCATCCCGCTCGAGCGCACGGTCGAAGCAACGGCCAACGGGTCGCGCATCCCGATGGAGCACCTCATCGCTTCGACCGGCACCGAGATCGACGACCGGATCACCATGGCGCAGGAAGTGATGCGCCTCCGCGCCGCACTCTCGGCGCTCCCCGAGCAGGAGCGCAATGTCCTCATGCTCTACTACTTCGAGGAGCTGAAACTGCACGAGATCGCCGCGCTCCTCGGGGTGAGCGAGTCGCGCGTGTCGCAGATCCGCACCAAGGCGATCAGCCGGCTGCGGAAGTCGCTCGCGTCGCTGCGGGCGCCGGAGCAGTAACAGGAACGGCGCGCCACCGGGCGCGCCGCGAGAGTCGTTGCAGCTGAACCGACGGGTGGTGGGCGCCCAGTGGCGCCGGCTAGGCCGCGGCCTCGCGCTCTCGGCGCCGCGCCTCGGGGAGCGTCGGCAGCTGCAATTCGTACCGGATGCGCTCACCGCCAGCGACGGTACGCAACACCGTCACCGTCACGTCGGCAGAGGCGTGAGCGAGGGCGTTGCGCACGGCGTGCACCAGGCTCCCCTCGCCGGTGAAGACTGCCTGCCCCTCGGGCTGTGGCGCCTCGAACACGACGCGCACGCTGGTAGCATCGCCCGAGTACGACAGCGTGAGCGGCGAGGGCCCGCCCGACCGGAGAGCGTTGCCGGCTCCGCTCTCGAGCACGACCAGGAGGCAGCGCAGGAGCGCCGACGGGCGAACGAGGAGCGGAAGCGTCTCAGGATCGCCATCCAGCGCCACGTCGATGCGGCGCAGGTCGGCGTGGTGACCATGTAGCTCCAGCACCTGGGGGACGATGTCTTGCAGCCGCACCGGCTCGGCGTCGGCAAAGTGCTCGGCCGGGAGGGATCGGAAGAGCCCGAGCAGGTGGTTGAGGCGCGTCACCTCCTGCGCCAGCGCGGCGATGACCTCGGGCTCGAACGGCTCGCCATCCTGGAAGATCCCCACCGCCGCCTCCAGGGAGGCCACGCGATTGGTGAGCTGGTGGTTGAGCCCCTTGAGCACCTTCTCGCTGACGCGCAACCACTGATCGCCCCAGACGCGCGCGGGGGTGGGCCCTTCCATCTGCGGGTCGGGCGCTGCCTGACGAGAATGAGCCACAGGGATACTCCGGTCGAACTCGCGAAGGGCGGCCATGGTGCGTGGTGCGATGGTGGAGCGCTCGTGAAAAGGGGCCACGTTGACGGAACGCACCCTAGACGACTGGTTAGTGATATTCGGCACAGAAGATACAGCGGGCATGGGACGTGCGCGCCGCTGGCGCAGCTCGGCGCACCACGTAGGTTGCTCCGCGGATGCCTCAGTCGCCCCCTCCCGCCTTCCCGTCCCGGCAGACGTGAAACTCCCGTCCTTCCTCGTCGCGCTCCTCGCGGGTGTACCGACCGTCGCCTTCGCGCAGAACGGCGCGGTCCACCGCGCCGCCGAGTCGATCACTGAGAGCGACGTTCGCCGTCGCGTCGACGTCATCGCCGACGACTCTATGGGAGGACGCGACACTCCGTCGCGCGGGCTCGAACTCACGGCGCAATACGTCGCCGGTGAGTTCGCCCGCCTCGGACTCAAGGGAGCGGGCGATGCGGGGGGGTTCATCCAGCGCTACCCGCTGAACCGCACCCGCATCGACGGCGATTCGTCGCGCGTCGTCTTCACGGCGAACGGGACGACTGCCGTAGCCAGCGCGCGCCGCGACCTGGTCTACGTGTTCGGCCCGCGCACGGGAAGGCCGGTGCGCGGACAGGTGGTGCTCGTCGGCGGACCGTTGCAGCCGGACCTGGGGAAATTGCTCGACATCGAGGGGAAGATCCTCGTGGTGGCCGGCGACTCCCGCGCGCCTGGTGCCACCCCGGTCAACCAGTTCCTCAGCGCCGCGTTCGAGCGCAACCCGGCCGCGGTGGTCGTCGTGCTGAACAACGACACCCTGACGCTCGCGCGGCAAGTGGCCAACCAGTTCCGCGAGCGCACGGCGGTTGAGGGGGAGACTGACAGCGATCCGGTCGTCACGATGGTGCACGAGCGCGCCTTGGGCCCAGTCTTCCGCGCCGCCGGGATCGACCTGTCGTCATTCCGCACCTCGCCCACCTACACGGTGCGCACCGCCGAGTCGCTCTCGGTCGCGGTCACCATCGCCAACGTCGGCGGCCCCGGGATGAGCGCACCAAACGTCGCCGCCGTCCTCGAGGGGAGCGACCCAGTGCTTCGAAGCGAATACGTCGTCTTCTCGGCCCACATGGACCACGTGGGGATCAAGGCCAACTCCAAGGGCGACAGCATCTGGAATGGCGCCGACGACGATGCGTCGGGGACAGCTGGGGTGATCGAGCTCGCGGAGGCCTTCAGCATGCCCGGAGCCCGCCCCAGACGTTCGCTGATCTTCGTGACCGTCAGCGGGGAGGAGAAGGGGCTATGGGGGAGCGAGTACTTCGCCTCGCACCTCCCGGTCCCCGTCTCGCAGGTGGTGGCCGACATCAACATGGACATGATCGGGCGCAACTGGCGCGACACGATCGCGGTGATCGGCAAGGAGCACAGCGACCTGGGGGTCACCCTGGCGCGTGTCACCGCCGAGCATCCGGAGCTGCGCATCCACCCCATCGACGACTTGTGGCCGAACGAGAACTTCTACTTCCGCTCCGACCACTTCAACTTCGCGCGACGCGGCGTCCCGATCCTCTTCTTCTTCAACGGAACGCACACGGATTACCATCAACCGAGCGACACCCCGGACAAGATCGACGCCGAGAAGGAGGCGCGCATCGTCCGACTGATCTACTACCTGGGGGTGGAGGTGGGAAATGCCGACACGCGCCCGCAGTGGAATCCGGACAGCTTCAAGCGCATCGTGGAGAAGAAGTACCAGCCCTAACTGTTCGCAGCGTAGTCTCGAAACGAAGGCGGGCCTCGCGGCCCGCCTTCGTTGCCTAGAGCTGCTGGATCAGCGCGCGCGCCGCCGCGATCTCGTCGTCGTTCACCACGTGACCCATGCCGGGGTAGATGCGCGTGTCGACGCTTCCCCCCATGCGGGACAGCACCTCCGCGCTTTCGTGCACGCGGGTCAGCGGGATGTGTGAGTCCACGTCGGAGCAACCGAGGAAGACCGGTGTCCCGGCGAGCGGCCCCGCGTAGTCACGCGGCGTTCCCTCGGGACCGATGAGCCCCCCGCTGAAGCCGACCAGCGCGCCGAAGCGTTGCGGGTGGCGCGCCGCGAACTCGAGCGTCAGGCAGGCCCCCTGCGAAAAGCCGAGTAACGCAATGCGGCTGGCGGGGATGCCGCCGGCCTCGATGTCGGCGACAAGGTCGGCGAGCGCCCGGATCCCGGAGCTGATCCCGGGTTCGTTCTGAGGTAGGGGCGAGAGGAACGAGTAGGGATACCAGGTGTTTCCCGACGCCTGCGGCGCATACCACGCGAGGTGATCGGCGCCGAGGAGCGGGGCAAGCGAGAGGATGCTCTGGGCGGTGGCGCCTCGCCCGTGCGTGAGGATGAGCGCGCCGCGCGCGTGGGAGAGGAGCGCTCCGCCGGCAATCACGGGCTGTCCCTGGTGTGGCCCCTTGATGGGAGTGGTCATGATGAACGATTCAAGTGGGGGCGGGCGGCGCCGAGGCACCGCCCGCCCTGGTGCAGGTCAGAGCTGCAGCGGCTGCAGCCCGGCCTCGATCTGCTCGCGCTCCGACTGCAGCCACGCCGGGAGGCGCAGCTCGGTCCCGAGCGTGGCAATTTCCTCGTCGATGGTGAAGCCCGGTCCGTCGGTCGCCACTTCGAGGAGGAGCCCGTCGGGGTCCTGGAAGTAGATCGACTGGAAGTACGTCCGGTCCATCACTGGCGACACGGAGACGCCTAACGACAACAGGTGATCGCGCCACGCCAGCTGTTCGTCGGCCGACGACGCCCGGAACGCCAGGTGGTGCGTCTGTCCCACCCCGCCACGCGCCGCCCGACCGCCGCGCGGCCACCCGAAGAAGGTAAGCGCCGAGTGCGGCTTCACCTCGGAGCCGTCGTACGAGGCCCAGAACCAGTGCTTGGTGCTGGGGTCGTCCTGGTTGAAGGACTTCTTGACCAGCTTGAGACCCAGGGCGCTTTCGTAGAAGTCGTTGAGCCGTTCGAGGTCGCTGGTGATGGCCGAGACGTGGTGGATCCCCTCCAGCGCCATGTCGGGGGTGATGACAGGGACGGGCTCTGGCCAGGTGCGTGCCGCGATGGCGGCCTCGTCGCGCGCCCCGCGGATCTCGGCGCTCTTCGGTGGCGCCACCTCGACCCTGCCTAACGCCTCGATCGGCTCATCGACGGCGTAGCCGGGGCCGCGGGTGGCAATCTCCAGCACCTGGCCATCGGGGTCACGGAAGTAGATCGAGCGGAACCAGCCGCGGTCGAGGGGGCCGCTCACGGCCACGCCGGCGTCGTTGAGGCGCCGCTTCCACTTGAGCTGCCCCTCGGCGGTGGCGACGCCGAGCGCGAGGTGGTGCACCCCGCCGACGCCCCAGTTCCCGTGCGGGATGTTCGCCCACTCGAAGAAGGTGAGGATCGTTCCGGGCGCTCCCGTCGCGTCGCCGAAGTAGAGGTGATACGAGGACGGGTCGTCGAAGTTGACGGTGCGCTTCACCAGGCCGACGCCGAGCAGGTCGCGATAGAACGCCAGCGTGCGCCGGGCGTCGGACGAGACCATGGTGACGTGGTGGAAGCCTGAGGTGGTCAGCGGGGACATGGTGAAACTCCTGTCGTGATACGGTGTCGATGTTTACTCAGTACTGAGATATCCTGTTCGATTAACACGCCCCGCCGCGAAAAAGTGCCCGGCCGGGCGCGCGATGGATCAATCCCCGGAATCGAGTTCGGCCGCCGCCACCACGCCCAGCGACTTCAGGAGTCGGGTCGCCTCGCGCTGCTCCGAGACGCCGAGTCCGCGCATGGCGGAGGTGATACGTCGCGCATGGCGCGGAAAGATGCGCCGGATCAGGCGTCGCCCTTCGCTGGTGAGTGCCGCGTAGCGGGCCCGCTTGTCCTCGGCGCAGTCACGGCGCTCGACCAGCCCCTTCTTGACCAGGCGGTCGACGAGGAAGGTGGTCCCTCCGCTCGAGACGAGGACCCGTTTCTGGATGTCGCCCTGTAGCGTGGGGCCACGGTGATGGAGCAACTCGAGGACGGCGAACTCTCCGAGCGAGAGCCCGTCATCGCGCACGTCCTGCATGGCGTGCTCGTTGACGGCGGCAAAGGCGCGCGCGAGGGTGACCCACAGCTTGAGCGCGACTTGTTGCTCGCTGGGGAGGGTGGCGGTGGACGCCGGCGCGGGATCTCTGGGTAGTGTCATATATCTCAGTAATAAGATAACCAGTGCCGGGCAAGAGTCAACGCGGCGCGCGGGAATTGCCGCCGCGCGGCAGGGGCGGGAGGCGGCACGCCGACGCGGGGCACCTCGCGACCGCTGGTCACCGCGGCCCCCGCGCGATATTCTCCGGCGCCCACTCACCCGCCATGGAGCCCCGCATGTCGTCGAAGGAGATCACGCACCACCGGTGGAGCGATATCCCGCTCGAGACCGTCACGCACATGATCGACCGGAAGATCATCACCGGCGACGGCATGATGATCGCCCAAATCTTCCTGAAGAAAGGGGCCATCGTTCCGCGCCACCAGCACCACAACGAGCAGATCACCTACGTCCTGGAGGGGGTGCTCCGCTTCTACCTGGGCGAGGATGAGTCGCGGGTGGTGGACGTGGCGGCGGGTGAGGTGCTGCACATCTCGGCATGGGCGTGGCACCGGGCCGAGGCGTTGGCAGACACGCTGGATGTCGACATCTTCTCGCCGCCGCGCCAGGATTGGCTCGACAAGACCGACGACTACTTGCGGAGCGGCAACAAGTAGGCCGGTGGGGCGGGCGCCATGCTTTTTGCGCCCGCCGGCGCCGTACGTTGGGCGCCCACGGCCGCTCTGCGTTAGGCGCCCGAGGCCGCCAACCGCGATGCCGCGCGGCGGTGCCTGACGTGCCGCGCCGCCGAGGTGAGGGCGACGGCGACGCCGGCGGCGATGAGCCAGATCCCCCACTGCGTCTGCGCAGCGTGGAAGTCGGCGCGCTGCACCCAACTCCCCACCTTTGGCGCAGCATAGGTGCCGTCGGCCAGGGAGCTTAACGCCTGGCGTCCGATGAAGAAGAGCGCCGCACCGGCGCACAGGAGGAGGGTGGCGACGGCATCGATGACGCGGTCCTGAAGACGGACCTGCGGCTCGGGAGCGGTGGGAGCGGTCACGCGCAGCTGTAGGGCTTCGGTTCGAGGACAGGCACACGCCAATGTGGCGCGTGGCGGGAGGACATCGTGGAATGGACGATACGAACGGCGAGACGGCACGCTCGGCGGCCGCGTGACGCCGGCGTGACGCACATCGCTATGTTGGCGGACTCGGCGTCACGCTGGCAACACCTTGCGTGACAACGTGTTGCCAGCGTTCCCGCCCGCGCGTCCTTGTGGTGATGCCCCTCCCTCCCCCGTTCTCCGGCTTCTCCAAGCTCGGGCGCCTCGCGTCGATCGCGACGGCGGTCGTGGTGGCGGCGGCCGCGAGCCGCGCAGTCACCGGCGGCGGAGTGGGGGCGGCGCTAGGGAAGTCGATCGACCCGCCCCCGCCGCGCGCCGAACTGGTCAACGTTCCGGTCGTCAGCAACGGTGCGGTCTCCAGCAGCCGGTCGATCGACTTCGACTCGCTGAGTGGACGCTCCGGCAACGTGCGGATGCGTCTCCTGTCGCTCGACGAGATCGCCGCCGCACCCGCGCTCGCCGAGCGACTGGGCGGCGATATCCGGAAACCCGGTATCCACGATGTCGCGGCAAACACTCCCGATTCCACCTTCGCCTTCGTCACGCTCACGCCGTGGCGCCGCAAGCTGGGGAGCTACATCAACGGGTACCACGTGGGGCTCTGGCCGGGCGAACGTCGTCTGGTGAGCGAGCAATACGAGAATCCCGAGGGGTTCATCGAGGTGACGGCGGAGAACGCGCTCACGCGCGTCTCAACGCACTTCACCCTCCGTGACTTCATCACGCACGACCAGGCCAACGTCTGGCCCAAGTACGTGGTGCTCCGCGAGGAGCTGCTCGACAAGCTCGAACTCGTGCTCGACGCCCTGCAGTCGTTCGGCGTGGCGACGCAGCACGTGGTCGTGCTCTCGGGCTTCCGCTCGCCACAGTACAATGCGCGCGGCGCTGGTGAGGGGATGGCGCAGGCAAGCCGCCACCAGTTCGGCGACGCGGCCGACATTATCATCGACGCCAACCACGACGGGCGGATGGACGACCTGAACCACGATGGTGTCGTCAACTTCTCCGACACGCAGGTCATCGATCGCGCCGTGGGGCTGGTGGAGCACAAGTACCCCGACCTGGTCGGCGGGCTCGGACTCTATCATGAGGTCGGTCCGAGCGGCCCCTTCGCCCACATCGATGTGCGCGGCACGCGGGCGCGCTGGAGCAACAGCGGTCGTCGCGCCACAGGACAGAGCTTCGCCGCACGCGCGCCGAGTGTGACCACCGGGGCGACTCGCCTGTCAGGAACATGCCAGGCTGATGGCGCCATGTCCGTCCTCTGCCAGGGAAGTCGGTAGGCGGCGACCCTGCAGGGGACGGGCGTGGCAAACAAGGCAGGCGGCGCGAAAGCGCCGCCTGCCTTGTTTGCAGAAGACGAGAGGACGAGAAGACGAGAAGACGAGAAGACGAGAAGACGAGAGCGGGCGGTGCGCGCGACGCGGGTCGCACTCAACCGCTACTTCTCTCGTTCTCTCGTCTTCTCGTCTTCTGTGCCCCTATTCCTCGTATAGACCCACTCGTCGCATAGCTGGCCATCCTTGATGGCGGACTGCCGGGCGAGGTACGCCATGGAGAAGCCCGCCTTTTCCAGCACGCGCGCCGACGCGGGATTGTAGGTGAAGACGCCCGCCGTGAGGTGCTGGAGGTCGGTGTGCGCCCAGATCCACTCCACAAAGGCGCGCACCGCCTCCGTCGCCACCCCCTTGCCGCGGGCCTCTGCGCCTAACCAGTAGCCGACTTCGGCCGAGACCCGGTGGATGTCCGCACCGGGCATGACTGCGATTCCCCCGGCGACGACGTCATCGATGGTGATGGCGAAGCTTCGCTCCGGCGCCTCGGTTGAGACGCGGGCTATGAAGGCCTCGGCGTCGGCGATCGTGTACGGATGCGGGAATCGGTCGCGCACCATGATCCAGATGGAGCGGTCGTTCGCGATCGTCGCAAGTCGCTCGGCGTCGGTGGGACGCCACGACCGGACAGAACAGAGCGGGAGGCGGAGTTCCATCGGAGCCTAACGCTTGACGACGACGCCGCCCTTCATCACGAAGGTCACGCGTTCGAGCTCGGAGACGTCGGAGAGCGGGTCACCGCGCACGGCAATGAGGTCGGCGTAGCTCCCGGGGGCCACCACCCCGACCTTGCCGCTCCAGCCAAGGAGCTCGGCGGCATTGACTGTCGCCATCTGGATGGCCTGCATCGGGGTGAGCGAGAGGTGCTTCACCAGCAACGCGAACTGCCGGGCATTGAGCCCGTGCGGGTAGACGCCGGCGTCGGTGCCGAAGGCGAACTTCACTCCGGCGCGGTAGGCGCGGCTCCAGTTGGCATCCTGGAAGCCGCGCAGCTGGCGCTCCTTCTCGATGATCTTCTCGGGCCACGAGAGTTCGTGCGCGTGCTCGAGGAGATAGACATCGGTGAGGATGTCGGGGACGAGGAAGGTTCCCTTCTCGCGCATGATGCGAATCCCCTCATCGTCCACCAGTCCACCGTGCTCCACCGACGCGACGCCGGCCAGGGCGGCACGGCGGATGGCCTCGGCGCCGTGGGCATGTGCCGCCACCTTTCGCCCCCACATGGCCGCCTCCTCCACGACGGCATTCATCTCTTCCTGCGAGTACTGCGGCGCGCCGACCGATTCCTCCTCGCTCAGGACGCCGGCCCCGGCGAGAATCTTGATCTGGTCAGCCCCGCGCTTGATGTTCTCGCGCACGCGCTTGCGCAGTTCGTCGACGCCGTCGGCGACGCCGCTTTCCCCTTCAAAGCGCAGCAGCGGGGAGAAACCGTTGAGGTCACCGTGCCCGCCCGTTGCGCTGAGGGCGAGGGTCGCGACCCGCATGCGCGGACCGGGAAATTCGCCGCGGTTGATGGCGTTGCGCAGGGCGACGTCGATGTAGGCACTTCCGCCCACGTCCCGCACGGTCGTGAAGCCTGCCTCGAGCGTGCGCCGCGCGAAGACATGGGCCCGCACGGCATCGTCGATGGGGCTCCGGCGGAAGAGGTCGTCGTAGTAGTTGCCACTCTCCGACGACAGGTGCGTGTGGACGTCGATGAGCCCGGGAAGGAGTGTGGCGTCGCCGAGGTCGATGACGTCGGCCCCGTTAGGCATGCGCCCCGTCGTATCGACGCGCACCACCGAGTCGCCCTGCACGACGACAACCACGTGATCCACCCGCCGTCCGCTGGCCGGGTCGACCAGGTGGGCGGCGCGAATGGCCACGGGGCGGCTGGGACGCGACGGCGCCATGGCCTGCTGGGCTCCCAGTGGCCGGCCGAGTGGCACCGCAAGTGACGCGACGACGGCGAGGGCGATGGAGACGAGACGGTGATGAGCGCGCATGACGGTTCGCAGGGGTGAAATGAGACGCTCCCAACCTCGAGGGCGATCAGTTGGATGTCGAGCGGGAAGGATACAAGGGTTGCTTGTGGGGGCGGGGGCCGGGGGTACATTGGCCACGGGGACACGAGAAGACGAGAAGACGAGAAGACGAGAAGACGAGAGCCGTTTCCAGTATGGGACTTCGAGCGAGGGGTGCGATGGAACTGCGAGCGATTGTATGGGGGCGTGCTGCCACGCGGATGGCCCTTCTTGCCGTGCTGGCAACGGTCGGCGCTCGAGCTGCCGGTGCACAGGCGATCGCGATCACGGCGCGGCGGGTCTTTGACGGGGCGCAGATGCTCGGGGCGTCCACGGTGGTGGTGGAGGGGGGGCGCATCACGAGCGTAGGGGCGCTCCCGGCCGGGTTCCGGGGGGTGCGCTACGACCTTGGCGACGCGACGCTGATGCCGGGGTTGATGGACGTGCACTCGCACGTGGTCTGGCACTTCAACGCGCAGGGGCGCTTCCACACCGCGAGCGACGGCGAGACGCCGTCGCAGGAGGCGATTGCGGCTGCCGGGAACGCCTGGGCGACCTTGGCCTCGGGGGTCACGACCATCCAGTCCCCGGGGTCACCGGAGGACAAGGAGCTGCGCGATGCGATCAATCGCGGGGTGATCCCCGGACCGCGCCTCCTTACGTCGTTAGGCTCGCTGAGCGAGACGAGCGGGACCCCCGACGAGCTGCGCGCGAAGGTGCGCGCCTTCAAGGCAGGCGGCGCCGACCTCATCAAGCTCTTCGCCTCGAAGTCGATTCGCGAGGGCGGGGCGCAGACCATGACCGAGGCCCAGCTGCAAGCAGCGTGCAGCGAGGCCCATGCGCAGGGGCTTCGCGTCCTGGTACACGCCCATGCCTCCGAGGCGATGAAGGCGGCGATCAACGCCGGGTGCGACCAGATCGAGCACGGGATCTTCGCCTCCGACGAAGTCCTGCAGATGATGGTGCAGAAGGGGACGTACCTGTCGCCGCAGTGCGGGCTCGTCTTCCGTAACTACCTCGACAACCGGAGCAAGTACCAGGGGATCGGTAACTACAACGACGCCGGCTTCACGTCGATGGAGGAGTCGCTCCCGTTGGGGATCGCCGCCGTGCGCAAGGCGGTGAACACGCCCGGGCTCAAGGTCGTCTTCGGCACCGATGCGGTGGCCGGGGCCCACGGGCGCAACGTGGACGACCTGATCTGCCGCATCGACGAGGCCGGGCAGTCGCCACTCGCCGCGCTGGCGGGAGCGACATCGCTGGCGGCGCGGTCGATGGGACTCGCCGACTCGTTGGGGACGATCGCACCCCGGATGCTGGCCGACCTGGTGGCCGTCCCCGGCGACGTCACGCGCGACGCCACCGCCCTCCGCCGCGTGCGCTTCGTGATGAAGGGCGGGCGCGTCTACCGGAACGAGCCGTGACAACGGGTGCGCGCCTACCAGGGCCAGGCGCCCTGCTCGCCGCTGCGGCGCTGGCGCTCACCGTTGCGCCTGGCGGCGCCAGCGCGCAGGGACGAGGCAGGATGGTCGAGTGGCCCACATACGGCGGCGACGCCGGGGGGATGAAGTACTCACCGCTCGCCGACATCAACCGCGATAACGTGCGCCACCTGGCGCCGGCGTGGCGATGGGAGACGCGCGACCCGGCATCGCCCCCCGCCGACTCGGGACGTCCCGCGCATCCGGGGAATTTCCAGGCGACGCCGTTGATGATCAACGACACGCTCTACCTCCCCACACCGCTCAACGTCGTCGTCGCGCTCGACGCCAACAGTGGAAGGGAGTACTGGCGCTTCGACCCGCAGGCATACCGCGCCGGGCAGCCGTCGAACGGGACAGGGCTCGTGCACCGCGGCGTTGCCGCGTGGAGCGACGGCCGCTCGCGCCGGATCTTCATCAATTCGCGCTGGCGCCTGATCGCCCTCGACGCGGCGACGGGGACACCAATCCCCTCCTTCGGCAGCAATGGCGAGATCGACCTCACGGCCCAGCTCGGTCGCCCGGTGAACCGCCGGCACTATACGAACACCTCCCCCCCAGTGGTGTGGGGCGATCTGGTGATCCTCGGGAACGGCGTCGGCGACCGTCTCGCCTACAAGGGTGACCCACCGGGCGACGTGCAGGCCTTCGACGTTCGGACCGGGAAGCGCGTCTGGGCCTTCCGCACCGTCCCGGTGGCGGGCGAGGCAGGAAACGAGACGTGGGAGCAGGAATCGTGGCGCTTCACCGGGCACACGAATGTCTGGGCCCCCTTCACGGTCGACTCGGCGCGCGGGCTTGTTTTCCTCCCGGTGGGAACGCCGTCCAACGACTGGTACGGCGGGCGCCGGCCGGGGGCGAACCTGTTCGGCGAGGCGTTGGTGGCGCTCGACGCGCGAACAGGCGCTCGCCGCTGGCACTTCCAAACCGTGCATCACGGGTTGTGGGACTACGACCTCCCGGCCCCACCCAACGTGGTGACGATCAGGCGCGGCGCCGAGCGGATCGACGCGGTCGTCGCCCCCACCAAACAGGGGTGGGTCTTCGTCTTCGATCGCGTCACGGGGAAGCCGCTCTGGCCCATCGAGGAACGCGCGGTGCCGAAGAGCGATGTCGTGGGCGAGGCCGCGTGGCCGACCCAGCCGGTCCCGTCCCGGCCGGCGCCGATCGCGTCGCAGGGGTTCGGTACGAACGACGTGATCGCCTTCACCCCGGCGGTGAAGGCGGCGGCGCTCGCCCAGCTGCAACGCTTCCGCAGCGGGCCGGTCTTTACCCCGCCCTCGCTCGAGGGGACGGTGACCAACCCCGGCGCCATCGGCGGGGCGGGATGGGGCGGGGCGGCGTACGACCCGGAGACCAACACGCTCTACGTCAAGGCGACGAACTCGCCGGCGCTATGGAAGCTGGCGCGTCGCCCCGCGCCGTCGGACACCAACGACGGCGACTACTTCACCGACCCCGCCAGCCCGTCGTTGGGCGTGGTCGTCCCGGGCTTCGAACGGGACTCGGCGGGGCATCCCATTCCCGCCCTCCCGATCAACAAGCCACCATATGGCGTGCTGACGGCGATCGACCTCGCGACCGGATCGCACCGTTGGCAGGTCCCCATCGGCGACACGCCGACGGTACGGAACCATCCCGCGTTGAAGGGGGTCAAGCTCCCGCCCGCGTTAGGCGTGGCCGGGGCGCCAGGAGCGGTGGTGACACGCGGGGGGCTCCTCTTCCTCACGGGCGGGGGGAGCACGCTCTATGCCGTCGACACCCGGAACGGGCGTGTACGCTGGTCGCACGACCTGGGGACGGTGGGCTACGCGAATCCCATGACCTACCGGACCCGTGCCGGGAAGCAGTTCGTGGTGATCGCGACCGGCGCGGGGCCCAACACCGCGCTGCGCGCCTTCGCCCTCCCCTAGCCAGGCCTCGAGATCGCCTGCGCGACCCCCTCCGCAGGCATGGCGCCGCGCTCCGCGCGGCGCTTTCTTCTCAGGACCACCATGGACACGGCACTCAGTATCGCACTGGGGCTTGGCCTCGCCACGGCAGCCGGGCTTCGGGTCTTCGTCCCGGTCTTCGGGGCCGGGCTCGCCGCGCACTTCGGCGCGCTCCCGCTGTCGTCCGGCTTTTCGTGGGTAGGCTCGACCCCGGCGCTCATCGCCTTCGGGACGGCGACGGCGCTGGAGATCGGGGCCTACTACATCCCTTGGCTCGACCACCTGCTCGACGTCGTGGCGACGCCGGCGGCGGTGGCAGCCGGCGTCGTCGCCAGCGCGGCGGTCATCACCGACCTCCCGCCGATGGTGCGGTGGATCGTCGCCCTCATCGGTGGCGGGGGCGCCGCCGGTGTCATGCAGATGCTCTCGGTCGGCACCCGTGTGAAATCGACACTGGCCACGGGCGGGGTGGGAAACCCCGTCGTGGCCACGGGCGAGACCGCGGGAGCGGTCGTGATCACAACCTTGGCGATCCTCGTTCCCGCAATCGCCCTCTTGCTATGCGTCGCCGCTGGTGTTCTCATCTTCCGCGCCATGCGGCGGCGAATCGCGCGGCGCACTCCGTCGCCGTGACAACGTCCGCCTCGCCGTCGGTCCCTTTCACGTGGAGCGTACCATGGGTCTCCTCTACACTCTGATCATCGGGCTCGTCGTCGGTTTCCTCGCGCGTGCGCTGTATAGGGGCGACGATTCGATGGGGCTCCTGAAGACCATGATCCTCGGGGTCGTGGGTTCCTTCGTAGCAGGCTTCCTGGGACGACTGGTGGGATGGTATCCCCCTGGCGAAGGCGCGGGGCTCATCGCCTCGGTACTCGGGGCGATGGTTGTCCTCTTCATCGCCAAGAAGGTGGGAACGAAGGCGTGAATCTCACCCCCCTCGGCGTGGCAGCGGCTGCGCTCATCGCCACCGCTACGCCGGCGCTCGCCCAGACGGCGCGCCAAACCGACGCCGACCACTACACGCGTTACGAGCTGCTGGCCCCAGGGAGCGCGAAGTTCCGGATCATCTACGAGGTCACGGCGACCACGTCCGGAGCGACGGCGTACTTCAATCCCATCCGCAGGGGGAGCGTGGCGAGCGACGTGGCGGTCTATGACCGGATGACCGGGAGGCCGCTCGCGTTCGAGGTGGTGAACGGACTCGTCGCCCGCGCGGGGGGCGTGTGGGGCGCCGATTCAACCCAGGAGTACATCAGGGTCGCGCTGGCCCGCCCCGTCCCGCGCGATGGCGAGGGGCGCATCCGCATCGACAAGACCTACGAAGATGCGCGCAGCTACATTGCCGGCGGCGACTCGATCATCTACACTCGACCGTTAGGGATCCGCCGCAATGCCGTCGTCCTCCCTGCGGGCTACGAGGTAGAGTCGGTCAACTACCCCTCGCAGGTCATCACCGAGGGTGACGGTCGCATCGCCGTCTCGTTCATCAACACTGGTGTCGGCGACGTTCCGTTCGTGGTGAAGGGGCGCAAGGCGTCGCGCGCCAGCGCCGCGGCTCGCGCGCTGGCGGGCGCGGGCAGCGGGCGGCTGTCGGAGCGCGCGCACCAGGACCGCGAGATCGTGTACTTCCTGCAGCAGCCCGAGACGAACGCCTTCGACCTGTACCACGACTACACCGAAGCGCGCCCGGGAGTGGACAAGTACCTCAACGTCGTGCGTGCGGGGAGCCGGGTCTCGCGTCCCGCGGCGCGAATCCTCGACACCGGCGAATCGCTCACCACGCGTACGCTCAAGGGAGGCGAGATCACCGCCGGGCGCATCGACATCGGCCAGGCCGTGAAGCCTGAGACCGAGGTCGTGGTGATCGACTTCCCTCCCGTGAAGGCCGGCGAGTCGGTTCGCCTGCGCATCAGCGAGACATACAGCGACCCCGATCGTTATGCGCTGCGCGGCGACACCCTCGTGTGGGACCGCGCCTTCGGGCGTCCTGCCAACGCGATGGTGCTGCCGGCGGGGTGGGCGCTGGCCAACTGTTCGGTGTCGGCGACCGTCAGCCGCACCGACGATGGTCGCACGCGCCTCGACTTCGTGAACCCGCTCAACGATGACATCGC